>JBFJKG010000128.1:0-6134 GCA_041635075.1 Solimonas sp. | reverse complement strand
TGCAGGCTGCGGCGCGCGGCGTTGCCGTTGCCGCGCTTCTGCAGCAGCAGCGACTCCAGTATCAGCAGCTTGATCACGCGATAGACACGACCCAGACGTTGGGCAAGGGTCAGTTCGTTGGCCAGCAGGCTGGCGGCCTCGTCAAGGCGGCCGCCGTGCAACGCCAGCCGCAGGTTGCCGATGGCATCGCCTTCAGTCGCCTCGGAGAAGATCATCCAGCCGTCCGGCAGGGTGAATTCCGGCTGCTGCGGTATGCGACTGGCCAGCGCTTCGGCGCGGTCAACGTCGCCGGCAATCAGCGTGCGGCGCACACGCTCCCACGCGGCGATGCGTGTGAGGCGGGGCCACCCGGCGGTGTGGGCGATGTCATCAAGCTCGCCCAGCACTTCTTCCGCCCGATCCGGGCGGCCGCGCGCATCCTGTGTGCGCGCCATCGCCACATAGCCGGCGGCGAGAAAGTCCAGCAGCACGGCATCCATGATCAGGTCATGGAACTGGGTGAACATCGACTCCGCGGCATCCAGCGCATTGCTTTCATACAGCGCCTGTACGTAGCAGGCCACCATGGAAGCCGAGGCGACGGATTTGTCCAGATCCAGATGCTGTTCGGTGAGGCCGGTCTTGTAGCGTGTCAGTGCTTCGCCGAGGCGGCCTTGCATCATTGCGTTCATGCCGATCACGGCTACGGTATAGCCGCCGCTGAACGCAGCTTCACCGCGCGTGTTGTAGCTGCGCGCCAGAGAGAGCTGCTCACGCGCGGCGTCGAAGTCGCCGGAACACAGCCAGCGATAGCCGCTGGCATTGGCGGCGGCGCCGAGTTCAAACGCACGAAAGCCGATCGGCTCTTCGCTATTGAGGTCCATGCTTTCGATGATTTCGAAGGCGCGCGGAATGTCGTCCAGTACCAGTGCCTGCATGGAGCGGATGACGCGGGTATCCGGGCCATCGCTGCTACGCTCCAGCGTGGCAAGTATCGGCCGCAGCTTGTGATGGCGCCGCAGAAAGATCAGCGCCCAGGCGATCTTGACGGCCAGCTCCGGGCGCCTGGCGATTTCATCCAGCGGCAGGGCGTCTGACCAGCGCTCTACCGTGGCGAGGTTGGCGTCGACGATCAGACGGTCGCACCAGCGGTTCATGATGTCGGTAGCAAAGCCGTAGTCGCGTGCGGCAATCGCGTGGTGTATGGCCTCTTCGTGCATGTCGTGGTCGTGAAACCACTGTGCGGCGCTGCGGTGCACGCCAGCGAGCGCGCTGGGGGATTCGCCGCGCGCTTGCTCGGTCAGAAAAGACGAGAACAGCGTGTGGTATTTGAACCAGCGCAGGTCGGAGTCGAGGCTGCGCAGGAACAGGCCGGAGCGCTCAAGAAACAGCAGAATGCTTTGCGAGTCCTGCCAGCCGGTGACGTGATCGCACAGCTGCGCCGACAGGCGTGTGAGCACCGAAGTGCGACGCAGGAATTCCTGGATGCGCGGCGGCTGCAGGCCGAGCACGTTGTCGGTCAGATACTCGGCCAGCTCGCGCGGCCGGTAGGCGGTGAGATCGCCCAGCGAGCGGCGCACCGACGGACTGACCAGACTCAGGCGGAACAGTTGCAGCGCGGCCGGCCAGCCTTCGGTGCGGCGGTAGATCGCGTCCAGCTCCTCGCGGTTGACGGACAGGTCCTGAGCCAGCGAGAAGAACTGGTCGGCCTCGTCTGGCGAAAAGCGCAGATCATCGGCGCGCAGCAACAGCGCCTGATTGTTGACGACCAGGCGTGCGAGGCCGATCTCCGGCACCGAGCGCGAGCCTACGAAGATGGTCACGTTCTCGGGGATGTGATCCAGCAACTCGCGGAACGCGGCGAGCGCTGCGCGATTGGTCAGTGCCTGGAATTCATCGAAGAACAGGTGTACCGGACGATCAAACTGCACCAGACGGGCAGCAACCCAGTCGGAGAGGCGGCGACGTGCAATCTGGCCCTGGTCCGGTGTATCCGGCGCGGGCGCGGCCAGCGTATCCATCAGAGCCTGTACGTGCACCGTGAGGCGGCGCATGTCGTTGTCGGCCTCGTCCAGGGTCAGCCAGCCGGTAACCGCGTCCTGGGATTCGCTGGCCGCCTTGGCCTGCTGCAGCAGCGTGGATTTGCCGTGCCCGGCGGGTGCCTGGACCACCACCAATCCGTACCGCGGCTGGCGGAACACGCGTTCCAGCAGCTCACGCCGGCTGATCGCGCCCGGGTATGCGGGCGGCGCGAAGAACTTGTGGGTGAAGACCTCGGCGGCGGGCGAAACAGCTTCCATGCGTAGCGAAGGCGGTCCTGCCAAGAATTGGGGGTCTGCACTATAGCCCAGCTTCGGCGCGCGGCAGACTGCACATGCATTGCCGGTGTGCCGCCGAGGTAGGACTAGCGGCCGGGGTCGGGCTCCGGCGTTGCGCGGGTATGGTTGCGCTGCTGCAGGCGCCACAGACGTGCGTAGGCGCCGTCCGCCGCCAGCAACGATTCGTGGGTGCCGCGCTCCAGGACGCGACCCTGTTCCAGATAGGCGATTTCGTCGGCATCGGTGACCGTGGATAGCCGATGGGCGATGACCAGCGTGGTGCGATGAGCCGCGACCTCGCGCAGCGCATCGAGTATGGCGCGCTCGGATCCGGAGTCCAGCGAGGACGTGGCCTCGTCAAAGATCATGATCGGCGGATCCTTGAGCAGGGCGCGGGCGATGGCGATGCGCTGCTTCTCGCCGCCCGAGAGCTTGAGGCCGCGTTCACCGACCTTGGTGGCATAGCCATCGGGCAGTTGCGCGATGAAACCGTCCAGATGCGCCAGCTTGGCCGCGCGCTCGATCTCGGCGCGACTGCAGCCGGGGCGGCCGTAGCCGATGTTGTATTCGATGGTGTCGTTGAACAGCACGGTGTCCTGCGGTACCACGCCGATATGCGCGCGCAGGCTGTCCTGGGTCAGCGCGCGCAGATCGTTGCCGTTGATCGTGATGCGCCCGCCGTTGGGGTCGTAGTAGCGGAACAGCAGTCGCGCCAACGTGGATTTTCCGGCACCGCTGGGGCCGACGACCGCGAGCTTGCGCCCGGCGGGGATATGCAGATCAACCCCATGCAGGATGCCACGACTAGTGTGATAGCCGAACTGCACGCCTTCGAAGCGCACATCCGCATGGCCTACGCTGAGTGTGCGGGCGTCGCTGGCGTCGGCCACCTTGGGCTTGGCGTCGATCAGGCCGAACATGCGTTCCATGTCCGACAGTGCGCGACGAATCTCTCGGTAGACAAAGCCCAGCACGTTCAACGGTATGAACAACTGAATCATGTAGGCGTTGATGGCGACGAAATCACCCAGGCTCATGACCCCGCTGGTGACACGGCTGGCGGCCAGAATCATCATCCAGGTCAGTGCACCCGCGATGATCAGCGCCTGGCCGGTGTTGAGACCGGCAAGCGACAGGCGGTTCTGTTGCTGTGCGCGTTCCCAGTCTGCGAGGTAGCGGTCGTACTCGTCGGCTTCGAAGCGTTCATTGCCGAACAGCTTCACGGTCTCGTAGTTCAGCAGGCTGTCCACGGCGCGGGTATTGGCGCGCGAGTCCAGCTGGTTGGCCTCGCGCACGAAGCGGGTGCGCCATTCGGTCACCACGATCGAGAACAGCACATAGGCAGCCACGCTGCCCGCGGTAATCAGGGCGAAGGCGCTGCCGTAGTTGAACAGCAGGATGCCGGCGACCAGCGCGATCTCCAGCAGCGTGGGCAGGATGTTGAACAGCATGAAGCGCAGCAGAAAGCTGATGCCGGAAATGCCGCGCTCGATGTCGCGCGACAGGCCGCCGGTGCGCCGCGACAGGTGAAAGTCCAGGTCGAGTTGGTGCAGGTGGCGGAATACCCTGAGCGCAGCGCGGCGCATTGCGCGCTCGGCCACGCGGCCAAATACGACATCGCGCAGTTCGCCAAACAGCACGTTGACCAGTCGCAGGCCGCCGTAGGCCAGCAGCAGGCCCAACGGCAGCGCCAGTACCGCGTGCTGACTGCTGTCCAGGGCATCGACGATCTGCTTCAGCAGCAACGGCAGCGTCACGCTGGCCAGCTTTGCCGTGACCAGCAATACCAGTGCGAGGGTGACCCGGCCCGGAAAATCCGTGAGATATGGCAGCAACTGGCGCAGCACGCGCCAGTCGGCACGCGCGGGTTGGTCGGATTCCGGGAGGCGGGAAGGGCGCACGGCAGGGGACTCGGTGACGGGCGGTCATCCTCAGGGTATGGGCGTCAGCTTTCAAGGCCGAGCGGGCCACGCGGCCCCATTCGGGGGTTGTATGCTGTAACGCTGTGGTACTGGAGTGCCTTTAGCCATGAGAGGTGGTGGAGCACGTGCGTTGAGAAGAACCCTTGCTCGTGCCTTGGGCGTGACCCGGCCGGACGATGCCGCCCTGTGGCTGGTGCGCCTTTTCGTGTTGCCGCCCAGTCAGTCGAAGCCCCTGCCGCGCTGGCTGTCGGCGCCGCTGCTGCGTGCCCGGTCCGCAGTCGCCCATAAGCTGGGCGTGGCGGACCCCGAGCGGGTCGATGAATGGCTGATCCGTCTGTTGATACTGCCGGACCATGATCGTCGCACCCGTCATTGGGTGCCGGCGCCGCTGGTGCAATTGGTGGCCGGCGCGATCTGGCTGCTGACCTTGCCGTATCAGTTGCTGACACGCGCGATGGCGCACCTGAACTTTGACGCGGCCGGCCAGCGCATGGATGGCATGTCCAGGCGGGTACTGGCGCTGCCGTCGCCGATCCGCATGTTGCTGTTGGCGGTCGCCGTAGTGCTGTTGTGGATGGCCACGACGACGCCGCTGAATACCGCGCAGCAACTGCTGTTCTTCGCCGCCATATGGATATCCGCACTGCTGGTGCAGCGCATGCCCGGAAATCTGGCCGCCCTGTTGCTGGTCATGCTGTCGCTCGTGGCCAGCGGCCGCTACATCTGGTGGCGCTTGACGCAGTCTCTCGGTTTCGAAACCCCGTTGGAGCATGTCTTCGGCTACGGCCTGCTGCTGGCTGAAATCTACACCTGGTTGATCATGCTGCTGGGTTACATCCAGAACGCATGGCCGCTGCACCGGCAGCCGGCGCCCTTGCCGGAGGACCGCACCCTGTGGCCGACCGTCGATGTGTTCGTGCCGACCTACAACGAGCCCTTACGGGTCGTGAAGCCAACGCTCTATGCCGCGCTGGCGATGGACTGGCCCAAGGACAAGCTGCGGGTGTGGTTGCTGGATGATGGCCGCCGCGAGGAATTCCGTGAATTCTGCGGACAGATTGGCGCCGGTTACCTCACGCGCAACGACAATGCCCACGCAAAGGCCGGCAACCTGAATCGTGCGCTGGAAAAGACTGACGGCGAGTTTGTCGCCATATTCGACTGCGACCACGTGCCGGTACGCTCGTTTCTGGTCAATACCCTGGGCTGGTTTCTGCGCGATCCCAAGTGCGCCATGCTGCAGACGCCGCATCACTTCTTCTCTCCGGATCCGTTCGAACGCAATCTCGGCACCTTCCGCCGTGTGCCAAACGAAGGCAGCCTGTTCTACGGCCTGGTTCAGGACGGCAACGACCTGTGGAACGCAACGTTCTTTTGCGGCTCCTGCGCGGTGATCCGCCGCAAGCCGCTGGAGGAGGTCGGTGGCATCGCGGTCGAAACCGTTACCGAGGACGCGCACACGGCGTTGAAGATGCACCGCCTGGGGTACACCACGGCGTACCTCAATCTGGTGCAAGCGGCCGGCTTGGCTACCGAGACCTTGTCAGGGCATATCGGCCAGCGCATCCGCTGGGCGCGCGGCATGGCGCAGATATTCCGTATCGACAACCCCATGCTTGGGCGCGGGCTGAACCTGTTCCAGCGCCTGTGCTACAGCAACGGCATGCTGCATTTCTTCAACGGCATTCCGCGTCTCGTCTACCTGACCGCACCGCTGGCCTACCTGTACTTCGAGCTGCACGTGATCTACGCGGCGGCCGCCAGCATCGTGGCCTATGCCTTGCCGCATCTGTTCCTGTCGGGGCTGACCAACTCGCGCATACAGGGGCGCTATCGCCATTCCTACTGGGCCGAGGTCTACGAGTCGGTTCTGGCCTGGTACATCACGTTGCCAACGACGATTGCGTTCATCAAT
>JBFJKG010000127.1:0-6138 GCA_041635075.1 Solimonas sp. | reverse complement strand
CGCCTGATGACCAACAACCCGCGCAAGCTGGATGCGCTGGTGGCCGATGGGGTCGAAGTGGTGGAGCGGGTGGCGCTGGAAACCGGGCGCAATCCGCATAACGAGAAGTATCTGGCCGCCAAGGTCGCCAAGCTGGGCCATTTGCTCAGCCTGCCCTGAACGCCGCCATGCCCGGCACGCGCACGCAGGACTCGAACAAGGCGCCGGGATTGCTCCGTGACCTGGGCGGCCTGACGATTTCCACTTACCGCGTCTCGCGCGGCTTGGTGCCGCTGGGCAAGCTGCTGGCCTCCGAGTCCGACATCACGCGTGAAGATCTGACGCTGGCCATCGACCGCGCGTTCGAGGGGCTCTATCGGCATCCGCTGCTGCATCAGACCGAGCGGTTGACCGGCTATCTACGCAAGAAGCGTCTGATCCCCAATGAGCAATCGACCGAAGATCTGATCCGCTTCGTTGTCGAGCAACTGGTGGCCCGCTCCCCGGTGCCGGTTCCCGATCAGCTGGTGCAGGAATTCTGGCAGTTCTTCAACGAGCTGTTTGCTTCCCCCGAGCTCAAGGGCCTGGGGGAATTGACACTCGATATGGTGCGACTGGTGATCCGCACCTATGAGCCGATGCTGGTGGAAGTAGCCAACCTGCTGAAGGCGGGGCGGCGCTACAACCAGTGGCAACTCGCTGAGATCCTGCGCCGGGCGGCGATGGTGCGCCATGATGCGCTGATCGTGCGTCGTCAGATCCGGGCGCTGCGCTACATCAAGCCGTTCTTCCAGACCGATCCGAAGGACTTCAAGGCGCAGGCGCAGATCGTGGCGCAGATGGTGCGCGAGTTCGGGCCGTTCTTCATCAAGATGGCACAGGCAGCGGCGGCCAGTTCCGATTTCCTGCCCGAGGAAATCGCGCGTGAGCTGTCGGCATTTCATGAGGATGTGCCGGCGATGACGGAGGAGGAGGTCGTCGCTGCGTTCGTGGAATGTTACGGCCAGCCGCCCCACAAGCTGTATATGGATTTCGATCCGGCGCGACCGGTGAAGTCAGGCTCCATCGGGTCGGTGTATTTCGCCAAGAAGCCGTTTCTAGAGGACGGCCGGGAAGTGCTGCGTCCGGTCGTGATCAAGGTGGGGCGGCACAACATCGATCGCGAATTTGTCATCGGAAAGCTGGTCTTGGGTTTGGCCATCATGTCGTCGCAGTACTGGGCACCGCATTCCAAGCTGACGCCGTTCCTGCGGGCGATGCAGGAACAGGTCGACGAGTTCGTGGCTGGCTTCATGGAGGAACTGGACTTCGAGCAGGAGGCGCAGAATCACCTGCGCTTCTATCAGCGCAGCCTGAAGTCTTCGATGTGGCGTGTGCCGGAACTGTACGGGCACACGCATCGGATACTGGAGATGGAGTATCTGTCCGACGCTGCAGGGCTGACGCGGGCGCTGGCGCGGATGCCGAGTTTCGAGCGTCGTCGTTTTCAGCGGCAGGTATCCGAACGCCTGCTGTATACCTTGGTCTATCACGTGTTTGCCCACGGCGAGATACATGGAGACCTTCATCCCGGCAACGTGATGATTGGCAGTGATGGCACCCTGCACCTGATCGACTGGGGCAACGTGGTGCCGCTGGACGGCCGCTGGGGCTCGGTCTGGGACTATCTGGCAGCGGCCGTGGTGGCGGACACCGAATTGCTGACGGATGTGCTGATCGACATCAGCACGCAGCCCGAGGCGAATCGGGCGCGCCGAGCCGAGCTCAAGGCCGCGCTGGACGAGACCTTGTCGAAGAAGGGGGTGACCCCGCTGACTCGGCGCAATTTCATCCGCGAGCTGCGTCGTGGCGGCATGCCAGGCTTGCACCGGCGCGCACAGACCGTGCTGCACCTGATGTCCAACACCCAGCAGTTGGGCTTGGTCGTGCGCCGCGAGTATCTGCATCTGTCGCGCGCGCTGTTTGCGGCGGCGGGCAGTTTCGGTTCGTTGTACGAGCACGAACCCAAGCGACGATTGGCCCTCGATCTGCTGCGCGGAGTAGCGCGTCTGCCGATCACGCTGACGCAGGATACGCTGCAGGAGCAGGCGCAGGGACTTCGGCAGCGGCTGCAGGGACGGATACCACTGCTACGTCTGCTGAGAAAACGACCTGCGCCCGCGGCACTGGCGCATTCCTGAACCTACCCTAGAGAGCGACGATGTACCGTCTGGCCCGCAACGCCCTGTTTCAGCTCGATGCCGAGCACGCCCATGAACTGACCCTCGCGGCCTTCCGGCGATTGCCCCGCATCAGCACCTTGCCGTTTGCGGCCAGGGCAGTGGATGCGCCGATCGATCTGCTGGGTCTGCGCTTTCGCAATCGCGTCGGGCTGTCAGCCGGGCTCGACAAGAACGGCGAATGTCTGGAGGCCTGGTCGCGCCTGGGCTTCGGCTTCGTCGAAGTGGGCACGGTTACCCCGCGGCCGCAGCCCGGCAATCCGCGCCCGCGGATGTTCCGACTGCCGCAGCATCAGGCACTGATCAATCGCCTGGGCTTCAACAACAAGGGTGTGGATTACCTGCTGGCGCGAGTCGCCGAGTCGGATTACCGCGGCGTACTCGGCATCAACATCGGCAAGAACGCCGATACGCCGATGGAACGTGCGGCTGACGACTACCTGCTGTGCTTGCGCAAGGCCTACGCTGCCGCCAGCTATATCACGGTCAATATTTCGTCTCCAAATACCAAGAACCTGCGTGAACTGCAGGCGGAGTCGCCGCTGCGCGACCTGCTGGGTCGGCTGCGGGATGAGGGTGAGCGTCTGGCACAACAACATGGGAAGCGCGCGCCGCTGCTCGTCAAGATTGCCCCCGACGTCGATGGCCCGCAGCTGGACAGCATTGCACTGGTCGCCCGTGAGGCTGGGATAGATGGTCTGATCGCCACCAACACCACCGTGTCGCGACCTGGGCTGGACGGCGTTGCGCTCGCCAGCGAGGCCGGCGGTTTGTCCGGCGCACCGCTGTGCGCCTTGGCCGAGCAGACATTGAAAGGGCTCAGAGCGCGTCTGGGCGCGGAGTTTCCGTTGATCGGTGTCGGCGGCATCACCACGGCCGAGTCGGCGCGTGCGCGGCGTCAGGCCGGCGCCGATCTGCTGCAGCTATATACCGGATTTATCTATCATGGCCCGGCATTGATTGCCGGATGTGCGGCTGCCGCGATCTAGTAGCGGTTGCCGCTGTCATAATGAATCCATTAGAGTCCGGCCACCAAAAGCCGAACAGGCACGATAGGGGAGTTTAAGAGATGCGCAAGAAGATGCTGTGTGCGGCAGCCGTAGCCACGTTGTGGGGTGGTTCTGCGTTTGCGGTAACGACCGATGGTTTCGAGATCCCCTACGTCGGGGGCGCGTATTCCTACGAGTTCCCGGACAGCCAGCGTGATTCCGACGACGGCCAGGGCTTTCAGGTCAACTTTGGCTGGCCGCTGAGTGATTACGGCTACTCGCGTTGGGCTGCAGAGCTGACGTTCCATAGCCTAGGCCGTGAGCGCGACATCGATGGCCGCAAGGACTACCAGTCCGGCCTAATGCTGGACCTGGTCTATGACCTCGGTCAGCAGGGCCTGGGCGGTGACTACATGGTCAAGCCGTTCGTACTGGGCGGCCTGGGCGTGGTTCAGGACGACGTGCGCGGCGACAAGCACGAGCACTTCGGCATCAACCTCGGCGGCGGCCTGCTGTTCCCGCTGAACTGGCACGGCATGGCGGCGCGTCTTGAAGCCCGCGTACTGGGCCAGGACAACGACAAGTCGGTGGCCGGCGAAGATATCCTGATTGATTACCGTGTCAGCCTGGGTCTGCAGATTCCGCTGACCCCGCTGTTCGCACCGAGCGGCGAGACCAGCATGCCGGCCCAGGCCTGCGAGCTGGCTGTTGTCGATCCGGTGACCGGTCGCAGCGACTGCGGTACCGATTCTGACCGTGACGGCGTTCTGGATGGTCTCGACGAGTGCCCGCTGACGCCGGAAGGCACAGCCGTGAACGCACGTGGCTGCCCGGTTGATGTTGGCAATGACGAAGATGCCGACGGCGTGCCCAACGATGCCGATGCCTGCCCGGGCACTCAGCAGGGGCTGCGTGTCGATGCGCGCGGTTGCGCCATTCCTCAGAACATCGTTCTGCGCGGCGTCAACTTCGAGAACGACTCGGCGCGTCTGACCGTCGAAGCCAAGCGTTTGCTCGATGATTCAGCGACCACGCTGAAGAATCAGGCCAACCTCAAGGCGCTGGTTGCGGGTCATACCGACAGCAACGGTGCCGAAGCCTATAACCAGGCGCTGTCTCAGGAGCGTGCGCAGTCAGTGCGTCAGTACCTGATCAGCAAGGGTGTCGAAGGCTCGCGCCTGACGGCCGAAGGGTTTGGCGAAACGCAGCCGCTGGCGTCGAACGACGATGCGGCCGGCCGCGCCAGCAACCGTCGCGTCGAGTTCCGCCTGATTACCGACTAAGTTCGGATAAGCTGTAGAGGCCACGTGACCACAACGGTCACGTGGCCTTTTTTATGAACATCAACGCCGTCCCATGACATTTCGCCTATCGCGACCGTTGCAGCACGCGGAGCCGGCTTCGCCCTGTGTCAACGTATGCAAGCTCGATGCTGCCAGCGTCTGCGTCGGGTGCGGGCGCAGTCTGGATGAGATTGGCGAGTGGTCCGCTGCGCGGGTGGCGCGCAAGCAGGAGATCCTGCGCCTCGCGGCCGTGCGCAGGCGGCAACACATGAAACAGGAGGCGCAGCAATGAAAGTGCTACCGAAACCGGAGGAGTTCGGCTTCTCGGTTGAGATACCGACCCGATGGGCTGACCTTGATGCATTGGGTCACGTCAACAACGCGCGGTTCTTCACCTTCGACGAAACAGCGCGGCTCGATTACTTCGCGGAACTGATGCGTGATGATGACCAGTTCTGGAAAGCACACGGCCTGATCCTGGCGCGGATCGAGTGTGATTTCATCGCGCAGCTGCGTCACCCGGCACAGCTGCGTACCGGGTTTCGCATTGAGCGGCTGGGCCGCTCCAGCATGAGCACGCTGGCCGCGCATTTTGTTGATGGCGTGGCCGTCGCTGTCAGTCGCGGTGTAGTGGTGTGGTTCGATTACACCCATCAGAAGCCGCTGGCGATACCGGAGTCGGTGCGGCAAACCATACGCGCGCGTGAAGTGGTGACCCCGATCGAGAGCAGCTGACCTTGGCTACAGCCTCAGCTCGCGAAATTCCTGGGCGGGCAGCGCCGCTTCCCACAGGGCATTGAACAGCTGCAGTCGCTGGCGTGCCGCCAGTGGGGCATACGCGTAATAGCGTGCGTCGAGCTGATCAGCGGCGTCGCGCTGCAGCAGCTGCTTCTCATCGACGATCAGATACTCTTCGACGATGCCCTTCTGGTCATCCGCTAGCTGTCGAAAATGAACGCGGCTGGACACTCTTCGCCCGAGCTCGACCAGCCGATGGGATTTGCGCATTGCCAGTTCAGGTGCGTTTACCAGCACACGCAGTCGACTGCGATCCTGTCCCAATATGAAGGCCTGCAACCTGTCGACGAACACATCGTCGCCGAACACACGAGCGTCGAGGCCGTGAGAGAGCAGGGCAACATCGAGATAGGCCGCCCCGGCCATTTGCCGGGCGCGATCAACGAACGCCTCCATGCCGCTGACGACGGTAGCGGCTTCCTTCACGGCCTTGGAGTCAGAGTCGGTCACTTCAAGAACCTATACGCGTTTGGCTTGCTCCAGCGCATTACCGGTATAACTTGCCGGGGTCATCTGCAGCAAGCGCTGTTTCTCGTTCTCCGGCAGCTCCAGCGCAGAAACAAATTCACGGATTGCTTCGCGGCCCACCTTCTGGCCGCGTGTCAGGCGCTTGAGCTGTTCATACGGCTCCGGTAGTCCATAACGGCGCATGACAGTCTGAATCGCCTCGCCCAGCACTTCCCAGTTCGCCTCCAGATCCTGTCCCATGCGCCAGGCATCGCCCTCGAGTTTGCCCACGCCCTTGAGCACGGCCTGATAGGCGATCAGCGAGTAGGCTGCGCCGGAGCCCAGGTTGCGGAGTACTGTCGAGTCAGTCAGATCACGCTGCCAGCGAGAGATCGGAAGCTTCTCGGCGAGATGCTGAAGAAT
>JBFJKG010000126.1:0-6138 GCA_041635075.1 Solimonas sp. | reverse complement strand
AGTTGATAAAGCAGCTCGAGTGCCTCGCGCGGGGAGAGGCTGTCGGGGTCTATGCTGTCCAGCAACTGGAGCGCTGGCGAGGGTGGCGCTTCAAACAGCGACAGCTGAGGCCGGGCGGTATGGCCGCTGACAGGCGTCGGCGCCGGTCGCGCTTCCAGTTCCTGCAGATAGCGTCGCGCAGTCTTGATAACCGGTTGCGGAACGCCGGCCAGAGCCGCGACCTGAAGACCGTAGGATCGATTGGCAGGCCCGGGTTTGACCTGATGCAGGAACACCAGGCGATCCTCGCCTTCGGCGTGATACTCGGCGGCGTCTAGGTGCACATTGGCCACGGCAGGCAATGTATCGGCCAGTGCCGTCAATTCGAAATAGTGGGTGGCAAACAGTGTGCAGGCGCCGACGTTGGTCGCCAGATGCTCGGCAACCGCTCGCGCCAGCGACAACCCATCGTAGGTCGACGTGCCGCGGCCAATCTCATCCATCAGCACCAGACTCTCGCGCGTGGCGTTGTGCAGGATATTGGCGGTTTCACTCATCTCGACCATGAAGGTCGAGTGTCCGGCAGCCAGATCGTCTGCCGCGCCGATGCGCGTGAAGATCCGGTCTACGGGTCCGATGTGGGCAGATTCCGCCGGCACGAAGCAGCCGGTGTGCGCCAGCAGCACAATCAGCGCGGTCTGCCGCATGTAGGTCGATTTTCCGCCCATGTTCGGGCCGGTGATGATCAGCAGGCTGCGGGTATCGGACAACTGCAGGTCATTGGGCACAAACGGATCGCGCAGCGTCTGCTCAACAACTGGATGACGCCCGCCGCGAATATCGAGGCCAATCGCGTCGCCAAGCGTCGGCCGTCGCAGGTTCAGCGCCAGCGCGCGCTCCGCGTAGCAGGCCAGCACGTCGAGCTCTGCAATTGCCTGCGCGGCCGTCTGCAGCGGTGCCAGATACTTTGTCAGGTGATCGAGCAGTGCCTCGTACAACTCCTTCTCTCGTGCCAGAGCGCGATCGCGCGCTGACAGCACCTGGTCCTCGAAGGTCTTAAGCTCCTCTGTGATGTAGCGCTCGTAGTGGGTCAGCGTCTGGCGGCGCGTGTAATCAGTTGGCACCTTCGCGGAATGGGTCTTGCCAACCTCCAGATAGTATCCATGCACCCGGTTGTAGCCGACCTTCAGGGTTTCGATGCCGCTGCGTGCGCGCTCCCGGGCTTCTAGCTCGATCAGAAATCCATCTGCGTTCTCGGAAAGCTGACGCAGTTGGTCGAGCGTGGCGTCGTAGCCGGTGCGGAATACGCCACCATCGCGGGCCAGCAGCGGCGGCGTATCGGCCAGTGCGCGCTGCAGCAGCGCGGCGAGTTCATCGTGCTTCCCGAGGCCCGTACGCAGCGTGGCCAGCAGGGGCGTTTCGAGGTCTGCTAGCGCAGACTCCACGCCCGGTAGCGCCTGCAGGCTGAGGCTCATGCCCAGCAGATCACGGGGGCGTGCCGAGCGCAGCGCGACTCGCGCCAGCATGCGTTCAAGGTCGTGGATGTGTTTCAGGCGCTCGCGCAGGCGCTCAAACGCGGCGCCATCGGCTAGCGCGGCAACGGCGTCGTAACGGGCATCCAATGTGGGGTGGTGGCGCAGTGGTCGGGTCAGCCAGCGCGCGAGCGCGCGCGCGCCCATCGGCGTTACGCAACTATCGATGACGCTGAGCAGGCTGTTTTCATAGGCACCCGCCAAGGTGCGATCGATCTCGAGATTGCGCCGGGTAGCAGCATCCAGGATCAGTGCTTCGCCGGGCTGCTCGACACGCAGCCCGGTCAGATGCGGCAAGGCCGCTTTCTGGGTTTCCTGCACATACTGCAGCAGCGCCCCGGCGGCGGCGACGGCGGCCTCCAGTCCGTCGGCACCGTAGCCGCGCAGATCCTGGGTCTGGAACTGGTCGGTAAGCAGGCGCTGGGCGGAGCCGGCATCAAAATGCCAGGCTGGGCGCGTCCGGCCGTGCGTAGCGACGTCATCGAGCACGAGCCCGTCAGGTACCAGCAGTTCGCTGGGGCGCAGGCGCTGCAGTTCTGCCGCAGCGTCGCCGCTGCTGCCGGCCTCCAATACGCTAAAGCGACCGGTAGAAAGCTCCAGCCAGGCGAGGCCGTAGCGATCCCTGACGCGGCAGACGGCGGCGAGCAAGGTCTGGCTGCGCGCATCCAGCAGCGCGTCGTCGGTCGCCGTGCCAGGCGTAATGATGCGCACCACTTCGCGGCGTACCGGCCCCTTTTCCGCGCCGACTTCGCCCACCTGCTCGGCGATGACCACCGACTCGCCCAGCTTCACCAGACGCGCGAGATACTGTTCTAGCGCGTGATGCGGCACGCCGGCCATCACCACGGGTGCGCCGCCGGACTCGCCGCGCTGGGTCAGGGTGATGTTGAGCAGACGCGCCGCCTTGCGGGCATCGTCGTAGAACAGTTCGTAGAAATCGCCCATGCGAAACAGCACCAGCGTGTCCGGATGCTGGCTCTTGATACGCAGATATTGCTGCATCAGCGGCGTGTGTCCGCTGAAAGGGTCGGCCGTCATGGGCGGGTGGCGATGGGTAGGGGCTTATAATTCGACCCCCATTATCGCCTGCGTATTCCCGTGAGTCCCATTTCCCCCTCCGATTGGCGTCCTGATTCCTGGCAATCCCGGCCGGCCACGCAGCAGCCGGCCTACCCGGATGCCGAGGCGCTGGAAGCCGCACTGGCCCAGCTGCGTGAGCTGCCGCCGCTGGTGACCTCGTGGGAGGTCAACGCGCTCAAGCAGCAGTTGGCCAAGGCCCAGGAAGGCAAGCTGTTCGTGCTCCAGGGCGGTGATTGCGCGGAATCGTTCGCCGATTGCCGGCCGGAGATCATCACCAACCGGCTCAAGGTGCTGCTGCAGATGTCGTTGGTGCTGGTACATGGCCTGCGCCAGCCGGTCGCGCGCATCGGCCGGTTTGCCGGGCAGTACGCCAAGCCGCGCTCGGCCGATCTGGAAACGCGCAATGGCGCGACTTTTCCCAGCTATCGCGGCGACCTCGTCAATGCACCTGCGTTCACCGCTGCCGCGCGTACGCCCGATCCACAACGCCTGCTCGAAGGGCATATGCGCTCGGCGATGACCATCAACTTCGTGAGGGGGCTGATCGACGGCGGCTTTGCCGACCTGCACCACCCCGAGTACTGGGACCTGGACTGGGTTCAGCACTCACCGCTGGCCGCCGAGTACCAGCAGCGCGTCGATGCGCTCGGGGATTCGCTGCGCTTCATGGAGACGCTGGCCGGGCAGGCCATCGGCGAGTTTTCCCGTGTGGATTTCTATACCTCGCACGAAGCGCTGCTGCTCTGGTACGAGCAGGCGCAGACCCGACGGGTGCCGCGTTCGGAAGGCTGGTACAACCTGTCGACGCACTTCCCCTGGATAGGCTTGCGTACGGCTGATCTTGCCGGTGCGCACGTCGAGTACTGCCGCGGCATTCGGAATCCCATCGGCGTCAAGGTCGGTGCGGCCATGGATGCCGATTGGATACTGGGCCTGTGTCGAGTCCTGAATCCCGACAATGAACCCGGGCGCCTGACGCTGATCCATCGCATGGGCGCCGGCAAGATCGGTGACCAGCTACCGCGTCTGATTGAAACGGTGCGCAAGGCCGGCCACCGTGTGCTGTGGATCTGCGATCCGATGCATGGCAACACCATCAGCACCGAAAACGGCCTGAAGACGCGCCCATATGAAGCCATTCTCAGCGAACTGACCCAGGCCTTCGAGATTCATGCCGCCTGCGGTTCACATCTGGGCGGCGTGCATCTGGAGTTGACTGGCGAGGATGTGACGGAGTGCACTGGCGGTGCGCGCAATCTGTCGGCCACTGATCTGGAGCGGGCCTACAAATCCAATGTCGATCCGCGGCTCAACTACGAACAGGCGCTGGAGCTAGCCATGGGTATCGTTGCCCACCATCGGGGCGACGCCGGATCAGCCTGAGGCAGCGCCCGGTTCCCGCAGGTCATTGAGCAGGCCGCGCCCACCCTTGCGCAACAGGCTGCCGGCATAGAGCACGGCCAGTGCCGCCAGGCTGTACTGCTGTAACCAGCCGTGGCTGTCGAGGTGCGTCTGCGCCACGGGAGTGCTCAATCCCTGGGGCCATAGCCCGTCTACCAGCCAGCCAAGGCCGACGGCACCGCCGGCACAGATGCAGGCGAATGCCAATGCCATGCGTTGCCCATGCAGGCGGCGCAGTACGCCGAAGGTAGCGAGATTGGTCGCCGGTCCCGTCAGCAGAAAGGCGATGGCGGCTCCCGGGGATACGCCGGCCGCAATCAGCACCGCGACCAGCGGCGTGGCGCCTGCGGCGCAGACGTACATCGGCAAGCCCAGCGCAGCAAAAATCAGAACCTCCAGTCCGTCCGGCAATTGCGCCCACAGCACGGATTGCGCATACGGCATGATCAGCGCCGCCAGGGCGATGCCAGCGGCGATCCAGGCAGCGGTGTCGTCCACCAGATCAATCAAGCCGGAACGCAAGGCGCGGCGCCAGCGCGGCAGGCCGGAGGCAGCCGGGGCGGGGTGATCATGTGCGCAGCAGGCTGCAGCAGGTGCCACGGTCGACGCCGGTGATGGCGGCCACAGGCGATTGAGCGCGTAGGCCACGAATACTGCCAGTGCCGCGGCCGCGAGCACGCGGATCACCGTTACTTCGAGGCCCAGTAGCGGCACCGAAACAAACAATGCCGTCAGGCCGACCTCAGGGGTTGCGATCAGAAAGGCCAGTGCTGCCGCCTGCGGCATGCCACGCCGCACCAGCGACTGATACACCGGCAGCACACCACAGCTGCAAATCGGTAGCGGCAGACCCACCGCCATGCCACGCAGGGCTTGCATTCCGGGGCCGCCGCGCGCGATCCAGCGCAGCCAGCGTTCCGGCAGTTCGCCGGTGACAAAGCCGCCGATCAGGTAGGCCAGCAGCAGCGCGGGGGCTGACTGCAGCGCCAGATCCAGCGCGCGCATCCAGAAATCGAGCAGCTCCGAATGCCCGATCTGCGGGCTCATCATCAGCGCCAGCAGGCCGATTGCCGCGAGGTTGCCTAGGCCCTCATACGGCGGAACAGATTTTTGGTGCGTGGCATGGTCGTCCAGATGCGGGCGGCCGAAGACCACATGCAGTATCGATCCCGCGATCAGGGCCTGGAACCAGGCCCAGCCTTGTCCGCCCAAGAGGGTGCTGAGAGATACACCATAGCGGTAGCCAAGCAGGGTAATGGCGCACATGCCGGCTATCGCCAATGACGGCAGCCAGATACCAAATACCGGGTACAACAACCACCACACGGCCAGGCCGACCGGCACGCTATGTATCGCGATGGCGACGCCGAGCGCGCCGTGGCCGATGCCGCCTGCAGGCGACAGTGCCGCGCCGTCGCCCAAAGCGTGCAGCATCAGCCCGCCGATCGCGATGCTGAGTGCAAACAAGTGCGCCTCGCGCCGCGCATGCGTCAGCAACTGCTCCATCAGCGTGGGTCCGAGCAGGCCGATCAGCACGAACCCCAGGGTTGCATACCCCCCCAGCTCGAATGCCTCGGGCAATACATCCAGCAGAATCAGGCCGCTGATGCTGAACAGCACGAAGCCATCAAGGAATCCCAGCAGCGCGGGCCGGGAACGCGCCACCACATACAGGGCCGGACCCGCGAGAAGGGCAGCAATCGTCAGTAGGAGCAGGGCGAGATGCATGGGCGTGAATCGGTCAATGCGCAATTATCCCATGGACCGCGGTGCTGTCGGCGGTGTTGCTCGTCACGCAAAGGCCGCTAAGCTCTCTGGCGACGCGACTTCCAGCGCAGAGAGCGAATCGAATGAATCAGGCCAGGATGGTCCTTGCGGTAGGTGCGGTCGCCGCGTTGGCAGTGGCGCTGTGGTGGTCGAGACCGGAATCGCGCGATTCGTTTGATTACGCCGCGGCTTTCGAGCAGTCGCAAGCCACTCCCACCAATGGCGTGAATGTACTGGCGCTGGCCGGGAAGGATCCGCAGAGCGTCGAGCAGTTGCTGGGGCCGACCGACCGCTGCGAGCAGTCCCTGCATAGCCATCGTTGTCGCTACGCGCAAAGTCCGGTCGAGATCGTCTTCATCGCGGGCCGTGCCGACTGGTT
>JBFJKG010000125.1:0-6174 GCA_041635075.1 Solimonas sp. | reverse complement strand
GGGATGGCCATATGCGGGAATACGACCACATCGCGCAGCGGTAGTACGGGGGCGGTACGGTCGGTGAGGGTTTCCACGTGGGCTCCTGAGGGATCGTCTTCGGCATTATGCCGGTGTTGCGCCGTTGTATGCGGGCGATCTGCGATGAATCAAGCGCTTGGATGTGGGATCCGGGTAAATACGCCTTGCGATCAGCGCATTGCGCGCACTAGCGCACTTGGAAGCTCACCTCCGGAGTGAGCAGCAGGCGGCCATCGCCGGCAACCACCTCTGCGCGCAGCCGGTGTCGTCCCGGCTGCAACGGCCAGGCCCAGGTCGGCCCAACGCCCGACGCTACGCGGTGCCCGTCGAGTTGCCAATGCACCACGCGAGGCACCTGATTCCAGGCCAGCTGGAACTCGAACGCCTCCAGCGCATCGGGAATCCGCGGGTCCATCGCCAGCTGCAGGCCGTCGAAGGGCTGCAAAATCTGCGGCGCATCGTGTGCCGGTTCCGGACCTGGCAGCTGCCGTTCGCTGGAATCCGGATTCAGCTCAGCCCGCGGCAGTTCACGGCCATACGGTGCCAAGGCCGCCAACAGCGAGCGTGTCAGCAGCGCCGGCCCACGAGCGCCGGTAACCCCTTCGGTTTCCCGCCCGGACAGATTGCCCACCCACACGCCGACCACGTAACGGCCGTCGTAGGCCACCGTCCAGGCGTCGCGATAGTCGCTGGACGTGCCGGTCTTGACGGCAGTGGCGGCTGGAAACCGCAGCACGCCCCCTTCCCCGAACTCAAGCTGGCGCGCCGCCGGGTCGGCGAGAATCGCATTGACGGCGCGCGCCACCTGCGGCGAGTAGGCCCGCTGCAGCATGCGCGGCTCCAGATCCTCCGCGAACACGGTCAGCGGCTGCCAGCGTCCCTCAGCTGCCAGCGCGGTGTATGCCTGCACCAACTCATAGAGAGAAACTTCGCCATTGCCCAGGGCCAGACCGTCACCGTAGACGTTGGGATGCTCGGAAAGGCTGTGCATGCCGAGATGGTGCAGGCGTTCCAGAAACGCCGCGCCGCCAACAAATTGCAGCGCCTTCACGGCGGGGATATTCAGCGAATTGCCTAGCGCCTCCCGCAGCGTGACCGCTCCGTAGTGTGTGCGGCTGTAGTTGCGGTACTGATGCAGGCCCCGGTTGACGCGCTCTGCCAGTGGGCTGTCGTCTATCAGCGTGTCGGCATCCCAGCCGCGCTCCATCGCCAAGGCATACAGCAAGGGCTTGAGCGTGGAGCCCGGTTGCCTGGGGCTCAATACCGAGTCCACGCCAACCACATGCGGATGCGCTTGATCGTTCACGGCCCAGGCGCGCACGCGGTTGCCCGGCACTTCGACGATCAGCACGGCGCCCTGGCGCGCACCTTCGCGGGACAGATCCTTGAGACGTTCGTCCAGATAGGATTCGGCCAGCTGCTGCAGCGGCGCATCCAGACTGCTGCGAACCCGCCCGTGCGGTGCGGCTGCGAGCATTTGCGCGCGGCGCCCCACCTCACGCTGAAAGTGCGCCGCCAGCGCACCCTCCGCCCGCCGGCTCAGCATCAGGGTCTGCCCCTGCAATCGCCGTTGATCGGCCTCCCCTAGCGCCCCCGTCTGGCGCAAAGCGGGCAACAGACGCTGGATGCCGGCTCGCAACGCGGCCGGCTCGCGCGCCAGCCGCGAGGGTGCGCGGACCAGCACCGCCAGCGCCAGCATTTCAGTCTCGGACAAGGTGTCGAGATGTCGACCGAAATGGTGGCGCGCCGCCGCCAGCACGCCACGCCGGTTGGACGCGTACGGCACCTGATTGAGATAGAACTCCAGGATTTCGGCCTTGCTGAAGCGTGCCTCCAGACGCATCGCCTCCCAGCCTTCGACCCAGCGCGCCCACAGGGTTCGTGGCCTGGGGTTCAACAGACGCACGACTTGCTCGCTGATGGTGCTGGCGCCTCGCTGGGCGTACCCAGCACGCAGGTTCTGCCACGCCGCCGCCAGCCGCGCCTGCCAGTCGACCCCACTATGCTGCCAATAGCGACGGTCTTCGGCCGCGACGACTGCCTCGCGCAACAACAGCGGAATTGCCTGCAGGTCCACTCGCTCGTGCAGGTTCCAACCACCGTCGTGATCCGCGTGCAGCAGTTGACCATCGCGATCCAGTACCGCGATCGCACCTGCAGCTTCGGCGGCCAGGTCCAGCCGCGACGGCAACCCGCGCTGACCCAGGACCGTTGCCAGCACCAACACCGTTGCCGCCAGCGCAGCGACCTTCAACAGCACCTGCCCTTGAGGTCTGCGTATCAGGGGGCCGCCTCGACAATCAGGCGCAGCGGTGAACCGCTGGCATAGACATCCGGATCGTACATCTGCGAAACCCGCGGGACATCGACCAGGAACTCGCCGGTGGCAACTGCCTGGCCGATCCAGCTGAGGCGGTAGCGGCCGCTGCCGATTGCATCCGCGTAGTGACGTACCGCATCAAAGCGCAGTTCGCGGTGGTAGAACGGATACGGATAGGCCGTGCCGCTGAGGTCGAAGCCTGCATCCTCAACCGTAGCGACATTGGCCAGATCTGGATTGACCGGCTCCAAGCCACCGGGCACCGGATCGTCGACCACCAGATAGTTCATTGAACCCGGCACCGTGATCTGCAGATCTACCTTGATGCGCTCACCCAGGCGCAGCTTCAGCGGCGCCTCCAGCGGCTGCCACTGTCCCTGCCGGTACACCGCATAGTGCCGCTCCAGACCCAGGCCAGCGCTGACCGGTCGCGCGACGTCGGCACGCTCGACATAACTCAAGGTAGTGTCGAGGTAGGCGCGCCCCTTACCGATCGTACTAACCTGCAGGTGGCGGTCCCTGCCCGCGCTTTCGGCGGCCAGGGTCTGGCTCACCGCGGCCGTGCGCCCGGGGGCGACTTGAACGCTGGCCAACGCCCGATCGTCCAAGGCCACCGCAGCCGTCAGCAACAGATCCTCGCGCTCGTAGCGCTGCGCATACTCAAGCAATGCCCGGCTGCAATACAGGTTCTCCTGCGTATTCTCCCAGTGCACACGGCTGCCGCGCGCCTGCGTGATGGCGCGCACCAGACGCGTCGGCAACTCATCCAGGGATGACGCACTGCCGGAGCCTTTCGATGTCGCCATCAGCGCGGACAGCGCAGCGCACTGCGACCGCAACGCGCTCCCTAGCTGCATAGGCCACAGTCCGTCGGCATCCTCTTCGAGTGCCATGCGGCCGGCGGACAGGTTTCCACGTGACAGCAATCGACTCAAGGCATCCTCGCGCATCGCTTCGGTACCCGGCACCGCCGCCGCGGCTTGCAGAAACAGCGCCTGGCCGAAGAGCCCCATGCGCGGCAGTTGCGCGTGAAAGCGTTGCAGTTCTGCTGCGGGCAACTCGCCTTGCTGCGCCAGTGCGGCCAGCGCAACTGCCCGCACCTGAGCGCGCGCCTCGGCACTTTCATATCCGCGAACGGGAATTTCGTCGCGCAACAGAACCTGCAGATAGGCGTTAAGCCTTGCGCTGACCTCAGGCGGCGGGGGGTAGCCCAGTTGCCGCAGCCACGTGAATGCCAGCGCGGTGTAGGCCGACAGGTACGGACTCTGATACTCGTCACGGGGTAGCCAGAAGGCCATGCCGCCTGCGGGCGCCTGATAGTCCATCGCGCGGCCTAGCACTTCGGCAGGCAGCGCTGCGGCCTCGGGCCAATCCACTGCCCCGCCCAGCTGCGGCTTGAGCCTCAGGTAGTGCGCTGCCATCACCGCGCGGCTGAGCTGCTGTTCCCAGCAGGTATACGGGTAGTCGCGCAAATAACTGAATGCACCCCCAAGATTGCCGATCACCGTCGGCGACACTGAAACGCGCAGCTGACCACGCTCGGCGGTCTCCGGCAGCCGCAGCGTCTGCTTGAGCACGTTGCCGGCCACCACACTGCTGTAGTCGGCCGCGACTTGATGCAGGGGGCGCGGCTTCACCGCGACCTGATGCCGCAAGGCATCGTTGTCTGCTGCATCACCGGCGCGCGCGGTGAAGTGCAGCGCCGTTTCGCCATCCACAGTCACCGGCAGGTACACGGTACGTCGTTCGAACGGCTGCAGCTTGACCGTCTCCTGGTGCTGGCCTCTGGCCCCACCGCTGACGGCCAGATCAACCGTCAGCGTGCGCGTCCTGGATTCGCGATTGAGTACAGTGAATCCGGCTTCAAAGTGATCGCCCAGCGCCACCTGATTCGGCATCGCCGGGCGCAGCTCGGTGGCCTTGCTGACCGAGAAGCGGCCCTGCCCCAGGCCCATGCGATCCGACGGCGTTACCGCCAGCGCCAGCACACGCCAGCCGCTGAGGTTGTCGGGCAACTGGAATTCGATCGCGGCTCGGCCTTGCGCGTCGGTCTTCAGCGCCGGATTCCAGTAGGCAACAAACCGGTCCACCGAGCGCAGCGCCAGCGCCGCGCCACCGTCGCCGCCGGCATTGGCCCCCTTCTTCTCAAACTTCTGCCGGCCCACCAAGCGGGTCAGCATCGCGTAGTTGGCAAGATCAAGCGGCTCCAGCGAGGTAAACCCCTTGAGTGGATCGAAGTAGTCGGTGCCGGACTGGATCAGATCGAACACCGCCTCATCCAGGACCGCGACCGCCAGCTCAATCGGCTCGGCACTGGCCGCAGAGGACTGCATGCGCGGTTGCGCGCGCAGATCCACGCGCACGCGTTCGCGCGGCTTGTAAGCGGTGCGCGCCGGCTTTACGGCAACCTCGATCTCGCGCTGGTCATCGCGCACCTGGAGCGTGGTATAGCCCATGCGAAAGGTGGGTTTGCCCAGATCAAGCTGCCCCGCCGCAGCGGGCGCCGCCTCCACACGCGGTGAGGTCACCACGACGGAGATGTAGGCACCCGGGAAATATTCGGGCTTGATCGGAACACGAATCATCGGCGTGCTGCCATCCAGCGTCTGCACCCAGTGATCGAGCACGCCGTAGCGCTCGACGGTGATCAGGGCTCGCGCGCCCGGAAACGGATTCTTGACCAAAATCTTCGCGGTTTGCCCACTCCGATACTCGGCCCGATCAAGCTGCAGATCGAGGCTGTAATCCGGTGCGTCCTCCCACAGCACCGCCTGCGGCCCTTCCACGTACAGCCACTGCTGGGTCTGATGGAGGCGGTCCTGGCTGTCGCGCACCATCGCGATCAGGCGGTACTCGCCGGCGGTGTCGGGGGTGAAACTGCACGACATCCCCTCCGCCGATGAACGCCCCTGGCAGGTCTCGACGCGCTGCCACTCGCGCACGTAGCGTGTGATGTAGGCGTTACCGGCGCCCTTGACCCGCGCGCCGCGCGTGATCTTGCGTTCCACCTTGAGGTAATAGGGCACGCCGGCCAGCGCCTGGCCGCTGGGGTCGATCACCAGCATCTCGGCCGTCGCAGGACGCCCGCTGCGCCCCACCCACTCACGGCTGCGCAAGCCGATATAGCGATCACGACCGATATAGGGCACGGCCGTCTGCGCAACGATGCTGCGGCCGCGATCATCCTGGACACTGCCTTCGACCACCAGCTCGCCGTAGAGCACGTCACCATCGGCCAGATTCAAGGCCTGCGTCCATTCGCCTGCCGCGTCCAACTGCGCTGATTGCGTCAGCACCTCGTCCTGACCACGCCCTCCATAGGCAAGCGTGTCGTACTGATAGCCGGCTGCCAGCGGCGGTGGTGGCTGCAAGGCGCGGCTACGCACGCGGGCATTGACACGCACCGGCGCCGCGGCAAATGGTCCACCGCCGTGCAAGCGCGCGCCAATGACCACGTCCACGGCCTGCTGCGGCTGCGCCGATCGGGCGCGCAATTCGGCGCTGACGCGAAACGGTGCCGGCACAAAGTCCGACACCAGCACGCGCAGCGGCTCCAGCTCAAGGTCCTTGGCAAAGGTAGGAGTCAGCACGAAGCGATACCAGCCCACCGCCGCGCGCGTGCCCAGCTTGAACGCGCCCTGCAGGGCGCCGAAATCCGAGAGGTTCTGCGCCTTGCGTTCGTGCACCAGGCCGCCGGCGGGATCGAATACCTGCAGCCGGTACTCGCCGGCCTGGGCCGGTGCCAGCGAGCGACCCGCGTCATCGCGTACATACAACTTGTACTGAATCGTATCGCCTCCGCGGTACACGCCTTGCGCGGTCGTGCCCCAGGC
>JBFJKG010000124.1:0-6211 GCA_041635075.1 Solimonas sp. | reverse complement strand
CTGCGGCCCCCACGGGGTACGCCCGCGGCCAGGCTTCAGGCCGAACAGCCCACAATGGCCCGCCGGAATCCGGATGGATCCACCGCCATCATTGGCCCCAGCCATTGGCACCACCCGCGCTGCCACCGCAGCAGCCGAGCCGCCGCTGGACCCTCCCGGGGTGTGATCAAGATTCCAGGGATTGCGGGTCGGCCCCCAGGCCTCCGGCTCGGTAATGCCCTTGGCGCCGAACTCTGGCGTATTGGTGCGGCCGAAGATCACGACCCCCGCCTTCAGCCAGCGCGCGGTGATCTCAGCATGCTCGGTGGGCGTATGCCGCGCTGCCTTCAATGCCTTGCAGCCATAGGCAGTAGCTACACCGGCGTACTCCTGAAACAGGTCCTTGGTCAGAAAGGGTACGCCCGCGAATGGCCCGCTCTGAGGTTGCAGCGCACGCTCGCGTGCGATGTCATGCATGGGCGTGATGATGGCGTTGAGCCTGGGATTCACCGCTTCGGCGCGCGCCAGCGCGGCTTCCAGCAGCTCCGAGGCAGTGACGTCCTTGTTCCTGACCAATGCAGCCAGGCCAAGCCCGTCGTGTTCGCCGTATTCCTTGAACATCTCCTTCGCTCCCCTTCGCGCACGCATGCGCTGCTATGTAGAGTTATGACCCGTATACGCCACTGTCTCGACTGCCGATTGCCACACCGAACACTCGGCCCGGCGAGCGCCCACCGCGATCCTCCGATAACGTCAGATCACCCGGAACATCCATCGCCGATGGCGCCGCGCCTTCACCCAAGTGCGCACTTGGAGTAGCGTTGGTGCTGGCGCAGTGGCTCACAATCGCCTGCGCAGTCTCGCCAACGGAGTGTCACATGGAATCCGCCCAGCGCGCAGCCCCGAGCCCAGACAACAGCCAATCCGCTCCCCGCTGGGCGCTGACCATGCGTGAATTTACCGACTGGCTAGTCAGAGATTGCGGGGGCGGGCCGCGACCCTGGAAGTTCTCTTGGGTCATCAACTTCCAGAAGGCGGGAACCTTCGTCTTTCTTGGCGGGCTGATGGCGTACTACCAGAACACCTCCGTGGGAGCGTGGATTTATCTGGCCATGCATGGCGCCTACGGCTTGGTCTGGATACTCAAGGACCTGGCATTTCCCGACCCCAACTGGCAGCGGAAAATCACGATCCTCGGCGGCATCAACAGCTTCCTCGGTGTACTTGGCTGGTACTGGGTGTTCGGCTGGCTGCTGATTTCAGGCACTTCCGCACCTCGGTATCCGCTCGCTGACTATGCGTGGTTTTGCCTGTGCGTCAGCCTGTGCATTGTCGGTTGCGCGATCATGATTGCGGCCGACGCGCAGAAGTTCTACACCCTGCGCCTCCAGCGCGGCCTGATTTCAGATGGCATGCACCGCTACATACGCCATCCCAACTACCTCGGCGAGATGATGATCTACGGCAGCTTTGCACTGATGGTCTGGCACTGGCTGTCGGTCCTGGTGCTGGCTTGGGTGTGGCTGGGCCTGTTTGCGGTCAATATGACGCTCAAGGAGGCCAGCATGTCGCGCTACCCGGACTGGGCCAACTACAAAAAGCGCAGCTGGTGGCTGATTCCCGGCCTGCTCTGAACCCAGCACATCCGAAAATCCTGATGATGGAGTGGACTGACGCGGCGCTGCTGGCAGTCGCCGGTACCGTCGCCGGCGCGCTCAATGCGATGGCCGGTGGTGGCAGCTTCCTGACCTTACCGGCCCTGCTGGCCGTGGGCGTGCCTCCGGTCGCCGCCAATGCCTCTGGCACGCTGGCGCTGCTACCGGGGTATCTCAGTGCCAGCTGGGCGTCCAGGGCGGACCTGCCCTCCGGCGCCTTGCCTTCAATACGGCGCATGCTGCTTGTTGCGCTATGCGGCGGCGCAATCGGCGCCGGTCTGCTGGCCCTGACCCCCGACCACCTGTTTGCAGGGGCCGCGCCTTGGCTGGTACTTGGAGCCACCCTGCTGTTCGCGTTGCAGCCGCGGCTGCGGCGACCAGCCCCAACCCCGGGCGCGGCCAACTCGCTGCTGCCGCTATTTGCGGTGTGCCTGTATGGCGGCTACTTCAACGGCGGCCTTGGCATCCTGCTGCTGGCCACGTTGGCACACATCGGCACCGAATCACTTCATGGCGCCAATGCGCTGAAGAATCGGGTTTCTGCCGTCCTCACGGCGATCGCGGTCTGCGTTTACGCCACAGCAGGCGCCGTCTACTGGACCCCCGCCCTGTGGATGATGCTGTTTGCGACTCTGGGCGGATATGTGGGCGCACGTTTTGCGCGCCGCCTCGCGCCTGCGCGGCTGCGCGCATTCGTCATCGCGGTTGGCGTGACAATGGCAGCGATACTGGCACTGCGTTAGCGGTCATCAGCCGACCCAGGCCGTGCTTCTCCCGCCGACAGCTACCGTGCGTCGCTTCCAGTAGCCTTCGTGAAAATGATAGGCGACCGTGTTGACGCAAGGTTCTACCAGCGCGACGAGGCCACCGGTCAACCAGTCACCGGTCATCAGATAGACCACGACAAATGCCACGCTGACGTGCATGAAACCGAAGCTGAGCGTCTTCGTCATCGTAGGCCCCATCTCAATAATGATATGCCGACATGATAATTGTTCTCATTTTAGGGTCCAGTGAATTATGCCGATCGTCACGATGGCCCACGGCTATCGGTTAAGCCGCATCGCCGCTGACGCTCCGCTGGAACTCTCCCCCGCAGTTCCGTTAGGGTGCGCGGCACAGGCACTCAGCACATTCCCAACTCTCCTACCGATACGCAATGACATTCAGACCCTGCTGCGCACTCCTTGTCCTGTTGCTATGCGCCTGCTCGAACCGGTATGACGCCACGCAGCCGGTGCGTTTCGCGGTGGGCTCGGCGGTGCCGGTCGACTATGCCGTGCCGCATCTGCAGGAGGTCGTCAACGAGCGAATCACCGTCACTGGCCTGGCCCGCCAGCGCAATGGGCTTTGCCGAGGCGTGCAACCGCTGACCGGCAGTGACTGGATGCTGACAGGCGAGAGGGAATGCCTCTGGATCAGCGGCAGGGTGCCGGGAGCACGACTGCTGGATGTGCGCGCCGGTCTGAGCGACGAGCCGGTTACCGTCACGGGCAAGCTGCTCCTCACCGATCAAGGGCAATTTGTGCTGAAAGCGGAACGGGAACGTACGCCAGCTGCGCCTGCCAATCCCTCAGAGGTTCCGCCACCGGCCCCGGATGCCAATTGAACTGCGCGGGGCGCCCGCGTACCGGAAGCGGCCTAGGCTGTAATGGCTTGGCGACACCGCGCAAGCCCCCCATCTTGGATCAGTGATTTGTCGCAGCCCAACAACAAGGCCCCGCAGTGCGGGGCCTTGGTCAATCAACGCAAGCTGCCGAGGACTTATTCGTCGCCTGAGGCGAATCCAAGCAGATGCAGCAGGCTCGTGAACAGGTTGTAGATCGATACATACAGTGTGACGGTAGCCAACACGTAGTTGGTTTCGCCGCCATTGATGATCTCGCCCGTCTGATAAAGAATCAGACCGCACATCAGCAGCGAGAACATGGCCGAGATACCGAGAGCCAGCGGCTGGAAGTACCAACCGAACATGGAAGCCACCAGCATGCCCAAGCTGGCAACAAATGCCAGCATGATGCCGCCGAAGAGCATCCCGCGCATGAAACTGAAATCACGCTTGGTCTTGATCGCATAGGCAGACAGGCCGACAAAGATGGCCCCGGTCATGCCAAGCGCCATCATCACGATCTGGCCACCGTTGGAAAACCGGCCAATGTACATGTTGAGTATCGGCCCCAGGCCAAAGCCGAGCAGCCCGGTCACCGCGAACACCACCCAGATACCCGCCTCGCTATTGGCAGTACGCGGCACCACGAACCACAGCAGGCCCAGGGAGACCAGTGAGCACACCAGGCTCAGGCCGTACGGCGCGCCGACCGCCATCGAGACACCGGCCATGGCTGCGCTGAACAGCAGGGTCATCGCCAGCAGCATGTACGTATTGCGCAGTACCTTGTTGGCCGCCAGTTCCGAAGCGGGTGCCGAAACCGAAGGACGGTTGCGGCCCTGCACGGGCACCGGGACCGGACGCATCTGGTTGTTCCAACTCATCTGAAGCTCTCCATCGTGAGGTTACGATCTGGACACCATTGTATGGGTATGACGTCAGCGGCGTTCAAGAGTTCCGGCTGCAGCGGCAGCAAAAGGCCGCTACTTTGCTCTGATACAGTGCATTCATTGCAAATTATGTGGAGCGCACCCACGAGGCTGATCGCGAACCTATGGCGTTCAAGTCACATTTCTCGCGCTTTCTCGGAGCGCATCCGCAGCGGCTGCATCTCTGCGCGCACAGCCACCATCCGTGGCCTGACGTCAGCTTCGAGGCGCAGCAGCAGGCGTGGCTGGATGCCGCCACCTTGGCGGATGACAAGTGGCACAAGGTCTTTGGCGAAATCCTGCCACAGTCTCAGCATCATCTGGCCCGCCTACTCAATCTGCCTGATCCGAAAACGATCTGCTTTGGTGCCAATACCCACGAATTTCTGACGCGATTGCTGTCGTCAATCGAGGCGCGCCCCTTTCGGGTCCTGACTACCGATAGCGAGTTCATGAGCTTCGGTCGTCAAATGGCGCGCCTGGTGGAGGCTGGCCATTGCGAACTCGATTGCATCGAGGTCGAGCCCGTAGAGACCTTCACCAAGCGCTTCGCGGAAGCGGCCAGAATTGGTGGGCACCACCTCGTCTACTTCAGCCACGTGTTCTACAACTCCGGGTACTGCGTTCCAGACGTATTGGAACTGGTCGAAGCAGTGCCCAGCCCCCGCAGCGTGATTGTTATTGATGGCTATCACGGCTTCATGGCCGTGCCGACGGATCTTTCGCGCGTTGCCGCACGCGCCTTCTACGTCAGCGGCGGCTACAAGTATGCAATGTCCGGCGAAGGCGCGGCCTTCATGCATTGCCCGCCCGGCCAGATTCCGCGGCCGCTCAACACCGGATGGTTTGCGGGGTTCAATACCCTGAGAGACGAAAAGACCGACACCGTGGGCTACACCGAGGACGGCAGTCGGTTCTGGGGTGCCACCTTTGATCCAACTGCGCTGTACCGGTTCAATGCGGTCATGGACTGGGTGCGGCGCCATCAGGTCACGGTTTCCGGTTTGCACATGCAGGTCCGCGAGTTACAGCGCGAACTGCTCGATGCTCTGGATGGCCGCAATCACCCAGTGCTGCATCGAAGGAACCTGCTAGCACCCAGCGCCAGTAGCCGCGGCAACTTCCTCGGATTCCGTCACCCGCTGGCGATCCAGACCCAGAAGCAGCTGGCACAAGCCCAGGTCCTGGCCGATGCGCGCGGAGAATGGTTGAGAATCGGCTTAGGCCTCTATCACGACACCTCGGACATTGCCGAGCTGCTGCGCCGCATCGACAGTTGCACCGACACGATCAACTGAGTACGCCCAAGAAAAAGGCCGGCGATGCAAGCCGGCCTTATTGCATTGCGATCAACAGGCCTATAGCGGCACGAACGAGCGCTCACGCGTGTAATGCACGTAGCCGAGGCTGGCACCGGCACGCAGGCCCACGCCGGTACGGATCGGGGCCAGAACGATATCGCCACTGCGCTGATAGTTGAGGCTCATGCCGGCGACCACGTAGAGGCTGCCATCCACAGCGGGAAACCGCTGGAACAGCTGCGATGTGTCAGTCAGGTTGTACACCAGCGTGAACACCTTGGAGGCGTTACCGCCGAAATCCCAGCCTACCGAAGGGCCCTGCCAGTAGACCTTGGTGCTGCCGCCACCCTTGTACTGCAACACGCCTTCACCAAAGCGCAGACCGACAACCACCGCACCGCCACCTTCATTGCCATAGATATAGCCAACTGGGCGGCCATAGTCGGAGAACGCGCGCTCGATGGCCCGAGCGACGTTCTCGCTGCCTTCGCCGAAAACCTTGGACGCCTCTCGTGCAATCTCTTCCGCACTATAGGTCTGATCCGCCCCAGGTGCGGTCGCTGTAGGGCCTGCAGCGCTGCCACTGCTGGCCGCGGTACTTTCGGTAAGAATGCTCCGGGGTGCCGCCCCCTCTCCATCCTGAGGCGCCGTTGCGCAGGACGTCGCGACAACTGCCGCTGCCAGTACCAGTATCTTCCCTATCACCTTTGTTCTCCGAATCTACAAGGCGCGCAAGAT
>JBFJKG010000123.1:0-6218 GCA_041635075.1 Solimonas sp. | reverse complement strand
TACGCCGAGCGCAGCAACTATCGCTGTCAGCTTCATCTTTGATCCTCTTGGTTCAGGAGTTATTCAGCGCCGCGAGTGTGTGCAACAACGGTGAAGAGCTTATGAACCTGAGATGACAGATTTGTGACATTCGCTGCCCGCAGCGGCTGCTGCCGGCACGCGTCGGTTTGCGGTCGTCCCCCTAGGATATCTCATGAAAACAAACACATAAGATAAGTTCGACAGGGCCCGCGAGCAACGAGACCAGGCGCTGTACCCGCGACCGCGGTGGGCTGTTCGCCGTAACAATGGCGATGGCCGGAGCCCGGAGGCTGCGGCCATGCGCTGCGCCTTCAACTGAGCTTGAGGTCTGAGCCGGGTTCGGGCTGCGCAAGGGCGTGCAGCCGGTGCCGAGGGAAGTGGCAGGTGAACGTGCTGCCAACCCCCACTTCGCTGTCAATCTCCAGGCGACCGTCAAACGCTTCCAGCGCGTGCTTGACGATGGATAGGCCAAGACCGGTTCCGCCGCTGGCTCGCGAGCGGCCGACATCGACCCGGTAGAAGCGTTCGGTCAGCCGCAGCAAATCCTTCGGCGCGATGCCAATACCGGTGTCGGTCACCACAAAATGCGCGCCCTCGGCGTTGTCCTGCCATAACACCCGAATCGCGCCGCCGGGTGGGGTGTAGCGGACTGCGTTGGTGACCAGATTGGTGAAAATGCTGTGCAGTTCGGTTTCACCGCCGACGACACCAAGCGCCGACTCCAGCCGCAGTTCAAAGCGGTGTTGCCCCTTCGAGAGTGCTTTGGCTTCTTCCAGCACCTGCGATACGAGCCTCGGTACGTCCTGCAGCTCCTCGCGCATCTGACTGCTGTCTGCCTCCAGCCGAGCCAGTTTGAGCATGTCGTTGATCAGGGTCTCCATGCGCAAGGCCTGGTTGCGCATCTCGGAGAGGGGTGCCTTCCACGGCGACAACACGCCTTGCCCCTGGGCGTCCATCTCCATCATGTCCAGATAGCCGCGCAGTACCGTCAGTGGTGTGCGTAACTCATGCGATGCATTGGAGACGAAGTCGCGGCGCGCAGCCTCCAGCTGCAGGCGTTCGGACACGTCGCGCACGATCAGCAGCTTCTGCTGATGACCATACGGGATCACCCGCAGAGAGAGGGTCTTGCTGCGGTTGATCGGCGAGGGCACCGTGACTTCAAGCTCAAAATCACCGGCGTCGAAGTACGCGGCGAAGTCCGGATGGCGGATCAGATTGGGAATGCGGATGCCGATGTCCTGCGGTGAACGCAATCCCAGCAGGGTTCTGGCTGCGGTATTGAACCAGGAGATCTCCCCGCGTTCACCTAGGACCACTGCGCCGTCGGGCAGCGCTGCCGTCGACGACTGAAACTCGGATACGATCGCCGCCAGCTTTTTCTTCTTCTTGCGATTCTTGCGCTGCAGATCCAGCAGCAGATCAAATACCTCGCCCCAAAGCCCGCCGGGTTCGGGCAGTTCATGATGCTTGGGCCGTGCCAGCCACGCCCGCAGGTGAATGAGGTTGCGCATCTGCGCGAGCAGCAGTGCGAGCAGGGTCAGCCCGGCGCCAGTCCATGGGGCGTCGAACATGGCGCCGATCAGCGCCCCCAGGGCCAGCAGCAGCGATAGCCGGATGAGGCTTTGCAGCCAGAAGCGGCGAGTGTCCGAGCGGCGTAACAACGATGCGAGCGGAGCCCGATGCGGGGCGGCTGCGTCTGCCGCCGACGGCTCGCTCATGACAGTCAGACCTTGTCTGAGAAACGGTAGCCTGAACCGCGCACGGTCTGAATCATGTTGTCATACCCAAATGGTTCCAGAGCCTTGCGCAAGCGGCGGATGTGCACGTCTACCGTGCGCTCTTCGACATAGACGTTCTGGCCCCAGACGCGGTCCAGTACCTGCTCCCGGGTGTAGACCCGCTCCGGGTGACTGACAAAGAAATGCAGCAGGCGATACTCGGTGGGCCCCAGCTTCACCGGCGAGCCCTTGGCCGTGACGCGCTGGCTGGCGGCATCGACCTCCAGGCCGTTGATCGCCAGCCGCTCGTCCTCGCCGCCCGGCACGGCGCGGCGCATGACCGCCTGGATCCGCGCAATCAGCTCGGGATACGAGAACGGCTTGGACAGGTAGTCGTCGCAGCCGATGTTGAGGCCACGGACCTTGTCTTCTTCCTCGGCGCGGGCAGTGACCATGATGACCGGGATGTCGCGGCTGGTCGGCTGGCTCTTGAGTTCACGGGTCAGTTCGACCCCGGAGGTGCCCGGCATCATCCAGTCCATCAGGATCAGATCCGGGCGTTCGTCGGCCATGCGCAGGCGTGCTTCCTGCGCGTTGGCGGCTTCGGCAACACGGAAATCGGCCCGGCCCAGCGCGAAACGCAGCATCTCGCGGATCGGGGCCTCATCCTCAACCACCAGTATCAGTTTTCCCTGCATTGCCATAGATCTCATTAGAAACCCGCGGGAGGATATGAACAAGTGATGACGAATTGGTGACAGACCCACCCCTCGGGCGCAATCGTCGTTAGTGAGCCGCTATGGCGGTCATTGGTGCGCTTGCTTTGACCGCCGGCCGCACGCTGCTTAGCATGCGCGCCACTGGAATGAAGGCCATCTTCAGGAGCACCATCGCTTGAGATCGGCGCAGCAGGCCTCATTTATGCCACCCAACATTCATATAAGGCCAGACCCGCCATGAACCCCAACCATCATCGTCTGATCATTCTCGGCTCGGGTCCGGCCGGGTACACCGCAGCCGTGTATGCCGCGCGCGCCAACCTGAAGCCGGTCATGATCACGGGACTGGAAGTCGGCGGCCAGCTGACCACGACCACAGAGGTCGACAACTGGCCGGGGGATGTTGAAGGCCTGCAGGGTCCCGATCTGATGGCACGCATGCAAAAGCACGCCGAGCGCTTCGAAACGCAGATCGTCTATGACCACATTCACGAGGTCGATCTCAAGGTGCGCCCGTTCAAGCTGCGTGGCGATCAGGGGGAGTACACCGCAGATGCCCTGATCATCAGCACCGGTGCCAGCGCCAAGTACCTGGGCCTTGAATCGGAGCAGAGCTTCCGCGGCAAGGGCGTGTCCGCCTGTGCGACCTGCGACGGGTTCTTCTACAAGAACCAGGACGTCGCGGTGATTGGCGGCGGCAATACGGCCGTCGAGGAGGCCCTGTATCTGGCGAATATCGCGAACAAGGTGACGATCGTGCACCGTCGTGACAAGTTCAAGGGTGAGAAGATCCTGCACGACAAGCTGTTCAAGCGTGCGGCCGAAGGCAAGGTAGAGATCGTCTGGGACTCAACGCTGGACCAGGTGCTGGGTGACGACTCCGGCGTCACCGGCATGCGCATCAAGAACGTGAAGACTGGCGACGTGCGCGATATTCCCCTGAAAGGCGTGTTCATCGCGATCGGTCATTCGCCGAACACCGCGATTTTCGAAGGCCAGCTTGAGATGAAGGGCGGCTATATTCAGGTCAAGTCCGGTTCCGAGGGCGATGCAACCGCTACCAGCGTGCCCGGTGTTTTTGCCGCAGGTGACGTGCAGGATCATGTCTACCGCCAGGCTATCACCAGCGCTGGTACAGGCTGCCAGGCGGCGCTGGATGCCGAGCGCTATCTCGACAAGTTGGCCGGACAGTAGTCATGAACCCGGCAGTTGACCTGCTGGCGGATCTGACGGCCACGGTTGCCCACGCGCTGGCAGAAGACATCGGTAGCGGCGACGTGACCGCGCGCCTCGTGCCTGATCGACCGGGCGTCGCGCATGTGCGGGTCCGCGAGTCGGCGGTGATCTGCGGCAGGCCTTGGGTTGATGAAGTGTTTCGCCAGTTGGACCCTGATATCCAGATCCAGTGGCAGGTAGAGGAAGGCCAGCCGGTCAGCCCCGATCAGCGGCTGTACACGCTGGTTGGCCCCGCACGCCTGTTGCTGACCGGCGAGCGCCCGGCGCTGAATTTTCTGCAGACCCTGTCCGGCACGGCCACAGCCGTTGCCGAGTATGTCGCTGCTGTCGCCGGCACCGGCTGTGCCATCGTCGATACGCGAAAAACGCTGCCAGGATTGCGGAACGCGCAGAAGTACGCGGTACGGCAGGGAGGGGGCGTCAATCACCGCATTGGCCTGTATGACGGCATCCTGATCAAAGAGAACCATATTGCCGCTGCTGGCGGCATAGCCGCAGCGATCGCGCGCGCGCGATCGCTCGAAGCCGGCGTGCCGCTGATGACCGAAGCTGAAACCCTGGATGAGGCGCGCGCCGCACTGGACGCCGATGTCGATCTGCTACTGGTTGACGATTTCGAACTGCCGGAACTGCGGCAGGCAGTCGCCATGACCCGGGCGCACCGCGCCGCCGGCGGCAGGACTCTGATCGAGTATTCGGGGGGCGCTCAGCTCGCCAACATTCGTGCGCTGGCTGAAACCGGCGTTGACCGCATCTCGATCGGTGCGATCACCAAGCATCTGCGCGCGGTGGATCTGTCCATGCGATTCGACGAATCCGCGCCGTAGCTGATTCCAACCCGGCGCCCATGTCAGACCGGCCGCAGTTCACCGAGTTGCTCGCGAGGGCGCTGCGCGATCGGATACCGGCGCAGCGCTGATCTCGGGAATGCGCGCCGTATATCCGGCAAATTTCCGGAGTAGCATGGCGGCATGAGTACCTTCCTCGAAGCATTAGAAGGCGCAGCCAGGGTGACGACAGAGCGCCTGCTGGGTCACTTGCCGGAACTGCTGGGGGCACTGGCCTTGATCGTCTTCGGCTGGCTGCTGGCGCGGATCCTGCGCTTGGTGACCCGGCGTGGCGTAGGCCTGCTGGAATCCCTGTTGTCACGAGGCTCCGGGCAGGCGCGCTGGCGCGTCGGCCGTGCGGCCTCGGTCCTGGGGACCACGGTGTACTGGATCGTGCTGTTGTTCTTCGTGACGGCAGCCGCCCAGACGCTGGGTCTGGAGACATTTACCGACTGGCTCGCCGGACTGCTGGATTATCTGCCGACGCTGGCCGCCGGCGTGCTGATCATTGCCGCTGGTTATGTCCTGTCGGGTCTGGTCGCGGAAGTCGTGCGCGCGACGGCGACCGCGCTCGCGCCGCCACAGCGGGCTGCGCTGGCCCGGGTGGCCCAGGGCGGCACCTTGATGGTGGCGCTGCTGGTAGGCGCCGATCAGATCGGCATCAAGGTCACCTGGATCGCGATACTGGCGGTGGTGCTGGTGGCGTCCGTCGTCGGAGGCGTGACCTTGGCGGCGAGCCTGGGTGCACGCGGCTATGTCGCCAACCTGATCGGCGCCCACTATATGCGGCAGGCGTTTCAGCTTGGACAGCGGGTGAGGGTCAGCGGTCACGACGGTCGCATCGTCGACGTAACAGCCACGTCTCTGGTGTTGGAGACGGAGGACGGTCGAGTCGTATTGCCCGGGCGGGTCTATCACGATGAAGCCATCGTGTTGATCACGCGCCAGGGCGGCGGTTAGCGGCGGCAGATGCTGGTGAACCGCGAGAACACACTAAGTCTGGCCTACATGCGTGGGCATCCCGCGCAGGCGGCACGGGTGCTGGAGGCGCTGCCGGCCGAGGCCGCTGCCGCGTTGTTTGCTCGCGTGCCGGCACGCACGGGGGCTGCGGTGCTGGCCGCGATGCTGCCGCAATCGGGTGCGCGCTGCGTGGAGGCGCTGGACGATGCCCGCGCGCTCGAACTGCTGACGTCCATGGGCACGCAACCGACTGTCGCGCTGATGCGGCATCTGTCGCAGGAACGGCGGGGCACCTTGATCACCGGGTTGCCTACCGCGACGGCCTTGGCGTCCAAGCTGCTGCTGGGCTACAGCGACGACACGCTAGGTGCTTGGGCGGATCCGGATGTGGTCACGCTCGGTGCGCAAACACGCGTGGGCGATGCGCTGGAGCGCGTGAGGCGCACGCACACCCGCTATCCGCTGCTGCTGGTTACTGACTATCGGCATTGCCTCAACGGGGTTATCGCGTTGACTGAGCTGCTACAGGCGCCAGCAGGCGTGAGCCTCGCGACGTTGGCACGGCCCGCCAACGCGGTCTTGATCGCCAACGCGCCGCTATCGGGTGCTGCAGCGCACCCGGGATGGCAGGACAGTTCCATCCTGCCCGTGGTGGAGCCGGGTGATCGGTTGCTCGGGATCATGACGCGCGATGCGCTGACTCGGGCATTGCGTCGCCGCGAGGTGCCGGCAGG
>JBFJKG010000122.1:0-6233 GCA_041635075.1 Solimonas sp. | reverse complement strand
TTGCTGCAGGCGGGGCCGATTCGCCTGAGGCCGATTCTGATGACCACGCTGACGGCCATACTCGGCCTGCTGCCGATGGCGCTGAGTGGGGGTGAAGGCGCCGAGATGCGTGCGCCAATGGCGATTACCGTAATCGGAGGGCTGGCGGTGTCCACCCTGCTGACTTTGGTCGTGATCCCCGTGGTCTACACATTGCTGGATCGCGGCGACGGGCGAGCGACGCAGCCATGAGGCTCACCCAGATTGCGCTGGCGCGTCCGGTTACTACGGCGATGTTCTTTGTCTGCGCCACCGTCATCGGTCTGATAGCGGGCCAGCGCCTGCCGCTGGAGTCCTTGCCTGATATCGAGTTCCCGTTTCTGGTGGTCAACGTTCCGTACCGAAACTCGACCCCCGAGGAGGTCGAACGGCGCATCACGCGGCCGATCGAGGAGGCGCTGGCCACGCTGCCGGGCATCAAGCGCATGGAATCGGAATCGCGGGATGACGGAGCCAACATCCAGGTGCAGTTTGATTGGGGCACCGAACTTGCGGCCGCCGGTGCTGAAGTGCGCGACAAGGTCGACGCCATCCGTAGCGAACTGCCCGCTGAGCTCGAGCGCATTACCGTGCTCAAGTTTTCCGGCAGCGACCAACCGATGCTGGTCTATCGAATATCGGCGGATCGTGATCTGGCTGACGCCTACGACATGCTTGAACGCAACCTCAAGCGGCGGGTCGAGCGTCTGCCCGGCGTCTCCCGTGTCGAGTTGTATGGGGTCGAGCCCAAGGAGATACGGATCGAGATGAACGCCGAGCGCGTGGCCGCGCACGGCATCGATCTGCGTGCGCTGGCCAAGCTCCTGCAGCAGGCCAACTTTGCGCTGGCGGCCGGTGATTTCACCGAAGCGGGGCGGCGCTACTACGTAAAGCCCGAGGGGCGGTTTCAGACGCTGGAACAGGTCGGGGCCATGGTCATCAACGATCAGGGGCTGCGCCTGCGTGATATTGCCGACATCGTGTACGGACAGCCGGTGCTGACCTACGGCCGGCACCTGAATCAGCGCTATGCCGTTGGCCTCAATGTCTTCAAGGAAACCGGCGCCAATCTGGTGGAGGTCTCCGACAGGGTCAAGTCGGAGATCGCGGCGGTATCGGAACTGCCCGAGATGCACGGCGTGGCCTTGGTCATGTTCAACGACTCGGCGTCCGATGTTCGCCAGTCGCTGGACGATCTGCTGGAGGCCGGTCTGATCGGCGCGGTGTTCTCGATCCTGGTGCTGTATCTGTTTCTCGGCGATCTGAGAATGACCCTGATCGTCACATTGGCGGTGCCCCTGTCTCTGGTGATGACGCTGGCGGCGATGTACTTCCTGCACTACAGCCTCAACATACTGACGCTGATGGGACTGATGCTGTCGGTGGGCATGCTCGTCGACAATGCGGTCGTGGTCACCGAGTCCGTCTCCAAGGCGCGTTCGGAGGACACCGATCCGGTGCGAGCCACGCTGGCGGGTGTCAACGGAGTCGGCCTTGCCGTGACTTTGGGAACCTTGACCACGGCAATCGTGTTTCTGCCCAACATCTTTGGTGCGCAGAACGAGATCACGGTGTTTCTCAGCCATGTCGCTATCACCATCAGCGTGTCGCTGGCGGCTTCTCTGTTGGTGGCCATCACGCTGATTCCGCAGTTGACCACGCGCTTGCCGCTGACGGCCAAGGCGGCGGGGGGGTGGTTCCTGAAGTTTGCGGCACGCTATGCCAGCGTTCTGGATTGGACCTTGCATCACCGCGGCAAGACGGTGCTGCTGATTCTGGCGATCCTCGGCAGCGTGGCGTTGCCGATGTCCCAGGTAAAGGCCGACATGTTCCCCAACACCAGCCCGACGCGGTTGTTCATGGAGTTCAATCTCAACGGCGTCTATCAACTGGAGAAAGTCGAGCAGGCCGTCAGCTCGGTGGAGAAGTTCCTGTTCGCGAACAAGGAACGCTTCGAGATTCGTTCCGTGTACAGCTTCTATGATCTCGGCCGTGCGCAGATGTTGATCTACCTGGTCGAGGATGAAGAGCAGCGCAGCAAGACCGCCGAGCAGATCAAGGAAGAAATTCGCAAGGAAATGCCGAAGCTGGCGATCGCGGCCCCCAGCTTTGATCAGAATCGCTCCGGCGGAGACAAGCTTTCCGTGCAGATCTACGGCGAGTCCAGCGAGCGCCTGCGTGACGTGGCGTTCGACGCCGCGCAAGTTCTGAAGAGCATCAAGGGGCTGACCGACGTGCATCTTGGTGCGGGCGCCAGCGATTGGGAGGTGCGGGTGCGCGTGGATCGCGAACGTGCGCGCCAGCAGGGGTTGTCCAGTCAGGAGGTTGCCGAAGTGGTGGCGGCCGCGATGCGCGGGACCGAGCTGCGCCCGTTCCGGACCAACACCGGCGAAGTAGATCTGCTGCTGCAGTTCCGCCGTGGCGACCGCACCAATCTTGATGCCCTGCTGTCACTGCCGATACAGGCTGCCGATGGGCGGAGAGTGACCCTGGGAACCGTTGCTGACCTTTCGATTGGCGATGTCCCGAGTCAGATCAAGCGTGATAACCGGCGTACGGCGCTGGCCATCAACTTTGCAACCGAGGAAGGCGTGACCGCAGAAGAGGCCAAGAAACGCCTGACGGCGGTTCTTGAGGAGATGCAGTTCCCGGCCGGGTATGGCTGGAGCTTCGGCCAGGCTTTTGACGACGATGCCGAGAACATGCAGGTGATGGTCACCAACATGCTGCTGGCGCTGGCGCTGATCTACATCGTGATGGCGGCGCTGTTCGAATCGGTGCTGGCGCCGACGGCGATCATTACCGGCATCCTGTTCTCGTTCATTGGTGTGTACTGGTTCTTCTTCCTGACCGGAACCACGTTCTCGTTCATGGCGATGATCGGCATGCTGGTGTTGATGGGTATCGTCGTCAACAACGGCATCGTGCTGATCGACCACGTGCATCAACTCCGGGATCGCGGATTGTCGCGCGAGCGCGCGCTGGTGCAGGGCTCGCGTGATCGCCTTCGGCCGATCCTGATGACGGCAGCCACCACCGTGCTGGGCATGATTCCGCTGGCGATCTCGGAGACCGCCATCGGTAGCGACGGGCCGCCGTACTACCCGATGGCTCGAGCCGTGATTGGCGGGCTGGTGTTTTCCACCGTGGTCAGCCTGCTGGTGCTGCCGACGCTCTATCTGCTGATCGAAGACCTCGGCAACTGGGGCGTGCGTCTGTCGCGGCGTGCCCGGGGCGTGCCTTTGACTGCGGCGTCCGGCGAGCCGCTGCCGTGAGCCCTGGGTTAGGCTAGCGCGACATACCGCGACTCCCGGAGACCCGATGAAGCGAGTGGTGCTGTGGCTTGTCATACCAGTGGCACTGCTTCTGCTGCTGTTGGCGGCAAATACACTGCGGCTAGGGGCTGCCACCCCGGTTGCAAACGGGCAGCCAGCGGCAACGTCACTGGATAGCGCGGCCCTGGCGGAGCGCCTCGCCGGTGCCATACGCATCCCGACGATCTCGTATGCGAACGCCGCCGAGGTAGACCGCGACGCGTTTGCCGCCTTGGCCGACTATCTGCATGCCCGGTTTCCGCGGGTACATGCGCAGCTGAACCGGGAGGTCGTGGCGGGCGCAAGCCTGTTGTACCAGTGGCAAGGCCGGAATGCGCAGGCCGCGCCGCTACTGCTGCTGGCGCATCTTGATGTGGTGCCGGTCGAGAGCGGCACCGAAGCCACATGGCTGCATGCGCCGTTCTCAGGCGCGGTCGAGGACGGCTATATCTGGGGACGCGGCACGCTGGACAACAAGTCCAGTGCCGTCGGCTGGCTGGAAGCGGTGGAGCATCTATTGGCCGCCGGACATGTCCCGGAACAGACGGTGTATCTCGCATTTGGCCATGACGAGGAAGTCGGGGGCGACGGTGCGCGTGCGTTGGCGGCCCTGCTTCATGCTCGCGGTGTGCGCGCCGACTTCGTGCTCGATGAAGGCGGGGCGATCACCCATGGAGTCGTGGCGGGACTGACGCGGCCGGTGGCGTCGGTGATGACTGCCGAGAAGGGCTATGTGTCGTTTCAGCTGACCGCACGCGCGCAGGGGGGGCACTCGTCGATGCCGCCTCCCCGTACCGCAGTGGGCCGCCTGGCGCGCGCTGTCGTCAGGCTTCAGGACAGACCTATGCCCGCCAGATTGACGGCGCCGATTCAGGACATGCTGCAGCGGTTGGCACCGGAAATGCCGCTGTCGCAGCGGGTGGTGATCGCCAATCGCTGGTTGTTCGAGCCACTGCTGCTGCGTGCCTTGAGTCGCGCGCCGGTGACCAATGCGCTGATCCGAACCACAGCAGCGCCCACCATGTTCAATGCCGGTATCAAGGACAACGTGTTGCCTGCCGAGGCTCGGGCTACCGTCAACTTCCGGTTGCTGCCCGGCGACACCATCGCGGGCGTCGAGGCGCACCTGCGTGAAGCCATTGCCGATGACGAGATTGCCATAGAGGCCTTGCCCGGCTTCGCCAATGAAGCGTCAGCGGTCTCGGCCACCAACACGGCTGCCTTTGGCCTGATTCAGCGCAGCGTCAACGAAGTGTTCCCGGACGCGGTGGTAGCACCGGGACTGGTGACGGGAGGAACCGACGCACGCCACTACGACAACGTGGCGGAGTCGCGCTACAACTTCCTGCCGGTGCGTCTGCACCGCGACGACCTGCCGCGCATCCATGGCGCAAACGAGCGGATCGCCGTGGAGGACTACGCCGCTCTCGTGAGGTTCTACATCCAGCTGCTGCGCAATAGCGATCATTACCGGTGAGGCTGCAGGTCAAGGTCGCGACCAAGGCCGGGCGCAGCGCGATCAACGGTTGGATGGGGGAGGTGCTGAAGCTGTCGGTGACCGTGGCCCCCGAGAAGGGCAAGGCCAACGCCGCGGTTATCGAGCTGCTGGCCAGTACGCTGAAGCTGCCCAAATCGGCGATCAGTATCGTGGCCGGAACCACCAGCGTCTGGAAGCAGATCGAGATAGAGGGGCTGGACGAGGCGAAGATCCGCAGGCTGCTGGAGGCATAGGCCGCCAGCATTGCCCCGGAGGGCAGACCCAAATGGTCCCAGGGCGCGCGAGCTGGGCACGCCTCAGCCCGCAATACGCCGTGCCGTGGGACAATACGCCCCCGTTGTCCTTGATCTAGAGGCAGTATCGATGTCCGCTGTAGCTGAAGATGTACGCCGCGACGCGCTTGAGCAGAACAAGCTCAGCAAGCGTCTGCGCCGCCAGGTGGGCCAGGCCATCATGGACTACAACATGATTGTCGATGGTGATCGGGTCATGGTCTGCCTGTCCGGTGGCAAGGACAGCTACACGATGCTCGATATGTTGCTGGCCCTGCAGAAGAAGGCCCCGGTGCGCTTCGAGCTGCTGGCCGTGAATCTCGACCAGAAGCAGCCGGACTTCCCGGAGCATGTGCTGCCGGAGTACCTGAAAGCCAATGGCGTGCCCTACCGGATTCTCGAGCAGGACACCTATTCGGTGGTCAAGCGCGTGATCCCCGAGGGCAAGACCATGTGTTCGCTATGCTCGCGCCTGCGGCGGGGTTCGCTGTACAGCTTCGCCGAGGCCGAGGGCTACAACAAGATCGCGCTGGGTCATCACAAGGATGACATCGTGGCCACGTTCTTTCTGAACCTGTTTCACGGCGGCAAGCTGTCGGCTATGCCGCCCAAGCTGCAATCGGATAACGGCAAGAACGTGGTGATCCGGCCACTGGCATATGCACGCGAGCGGGATATCGCCCGCTATGCCGAGTTCCGGAAGTTTCCGATCATTCCATGCAACCTCTGTGGCTCGCAGGAGCAGCTACAGCGCAAGCAACTGCGCCGGATGATGGATGCGTGGGAAAAGGATCATCCCGCCCGCATCGAGCAGGTCTTTGCGGCCCTGACCAATGTCGCGCCCTCCCAGCTCGCAGACACGCGGCTGTTCGATTTCGCCAGCCTGGGGGGTGACACCCGTGCGTCCGCCGACTGGTTGCTATCGGACGTGGCTGCGGCTGAGTAATCGCGCCGAACTCCCGTGCCGGGGCGACGTACCATGAGGGCGTGGGTGTGGGTGCTCGTGCTGTGGGCCGTGTCCGCGCCGGCCCATGCCGATGCGCCGTTTCTGTGGTCGTTGCGCCAAGGCGCGGTAACCCACTACCTGCAGGGCTCGGTCCATCTCCTGCCGCAGTCGGCACATCCGTTGCC
>JBFJKG010000121.1:0-6266 GCA_041635075.1 Solimonas sp. | reverse complement strand
GGTCACCGGCACGACGGCCGGCACCGACGCTTGAGCCAAGGTCAGTGCCGGTGCCAGCAGCAGCAATACGGCGCAGCCACGACGCCCCCAGACCCGCAGGTGGTGCGCAACGACGGCACCCGCCCAACACGTCATACGGCTGCGACGGTGACGAGGAACTGATGCACTCGCCGGCTATCGGCACGCTGCACGTTGAAGTTCAGGCGATCGATGCGCACGCTTTCGCCGCGTTTCGGCATATGGCCGAAACGATGCAGGACCAAACCGCCTACTGTGTCGAACTCGTCGTCGGGAAAGGCGGTGGCAAAGTAGGCGTTGAACTCTTCGATCGGGGTCAACGCGTTGACCAGATAGCGCCGTTCGTCCTGCTTGAGAATGCTGGCGCTTTCCGCTTCGTCGGTCTCATCGGCGATCTCGCCGACGATCTGCTCGAGTACGTCTTCGATCGTGATCAAACCGGCAACGCCACCATACTCATCCACCACCAGCGCCATGTGATTGCGGCCGCGGCGGAAATCCTTCAGCAGCACATTCAGGCGCTTGGACTCGGGCACGAACACCGCGGTACGCAGCAGGCGTTCCAGATCAAAGGTGCCGGGGTCCGGGGCAGCGACACCGGCATTGAATTTCAGCAGGTCCTTCGCCAGCAGGATGCCGACCACCTCGTCCTTGGAGTCGCCGATAACCGGGAAGCGCGAGTGTCCGGACTCGACGACGACTTCCAGTACGCGATCCAACGTCCAGCTACGCTCCACCACGACCATCTGCGCGCGCGGCACCATCACGTCGCGGACCTGAATCTGCTCGGTCTGCAGAATGCCTTCAAACATGGCCAGCGCGTCGGCGTCCATCAGCTCATTGGCGCGTGCATCACGCAGGACGTCGAGAAAATCCTCGCGCGTGCGCGGCCCGCCGGCCAGACTGTGGGTGATACGGTGCCACCAGCCGCTCAGCCGGGTGTCGTCCTTGGCGCTGCTTTGACTACTGTCGTCGTCCATTATCGGTAAGGGTTGGGAAAGCCCAGGTTCTGCAAAATTCGGATTTCGCGCGCTTCCATGCGCACGGCCTCTAACTCATCCTCGTGGTCCATGCCCTGCAAATGCAGGCAGCCATGCACCACCATATGCGCCCAGTGCGCGAGCACGGCCTTGCCCTGCTCCAGCGCTTCACGCGCCACTACCGGCGCGCAGATCACCAGATCGCCCAGCACCACCGTGTCGCCCTGGAAAGAGAGCACGTTGGTCGGCTTGTCCTTGCCGCGAAAGTCGCGATTGAGCGCCTGGCTTTCCGCAGCATCGACGATCCGGATCGTCAGCTCGCCGTGTCGCTTGGGCAAGGCCGCCCTGGCGAATCGATGCAAGGAACGCGCCGCAGGGAGCCCCCGCGCAGGCACTCTGCGCTGCACCACGATGGTACTCATGCGGCGGACGGCGGCGCCTGCCGCTCGTGCTCCTCGTATGCCTGAACGATGGCCTGCACCAGCGGGTGACGCACCACATCCTCTTTCTTGAAATGCGTGACGCTGATGCCGGCAACCCCGTCCAGCACCTTCAGCGTATGCCCAAGGCCGGATTGCTGATGCTTGGGCAAGTCGATCTGGGTCATGTCACCGGTGACCACCGCGACCGAACCAAAGCCGATGCGGGTCAGGAACATCTTCATCTGCTCGACCGACGTGTTCTGGGCCTCGTCAAGGATGATGAAGGACTCGTTCAGGGTGCGCCCACGCATGAACGCCAGCGGCGCAACTTCAATCACGCTCTTCTCGACCAGCCGGGAGACTTTCTCGAAGCCCATCATTTCATACAGCGCATCGTACAGCGGGCGCAGATACGGATTGATCTTGTCCGCCATGTCGCCCGGCAGAAAACCCAGCTTCTCGCCCGCCTCCACGGCCGGTCGCACCAGTACCAGCCGGCGCACGCGATCACGCTCCAGCGCCTGCACTGCGCTGGCAACCGCGAGATAGGTCTTGCCGGTACCGGCCGGGCCCACACCAAAATTCAGATCGTGCCGGGCGATGCACTTCAGATAGTTCTTCTGCTGCGGTCCGCGCCCGCGCACCACGCCGCGCTTGGTGCGGATCACGACCTCATCGCCAGCGGCATCGTCGGGCTCAAGCGTGGCATCGCTGTTGGCGCCACTCTCGCTCAACGCCAGATGCACCTGCTCGGTCGTGACCAGATCCTCCAGCGTCAGATTGAACAGATCCTGAAGCACTTCTTCGGCCCGGGCGACGTCGGTGCGGGTACCGATGATCTGGTAGCGATTGGCCCGGTTGCGAATCTCCACACCCAACCGTATTTCGATCTGGCGCAGATGGCCGTCGAACGGACCATTCAGGTTGGCCAGGCGCTGGCCATCATCGGGCACCAGCACCAGCTCGCTGCGTGCCTGCGCGTTTCGGGTAGCGGGGCGACTCATGCAGGCCGCGCCTCCACCGCCAGCCGTCCGCGCAGGGAGTTGGTGGTGGCCTCGGTGATATCCACGTCAACAAAGTGGCCGATCAAGCTTTCCGGCCCGTTGAAGTTGACCATGCGATTGTGCGTGGTGCGGCCAGCCACCTGCCCGCCGCCGCGACGCGAGGGCTTCTCCACCAGCACACGCTGGCGGCTACCTACCAGAGACTGCTTGTAGGCGTCGTCAAGCTCGCGGATGCGCGCCTGCAGCACCTGCAGGCGACGGTCCTTGTCTTCAACGCTCACGGTATCGCGCAGATTGGCTGCGGGCGTGCCCGGTCGCGGGCTGTAGTTGAAGCTGAAGGCGCAATCGAAACCCGCTTCGGCGATCAGGTCCAGGGTCTGCTGGAAATCGTCCTCGGTTTCGGTCGGGAACCCAACGATGAAATCGGAGGACAGCGACAGCCCTGGGCGTGCCGCGCGGATACGGCGAATCTGGTCGAGATAGCGCGCGCGGGTATAGCCGCGCTTCATCATGCCCAGTATCCGGTCCGATCCGGACTGCACCGGCAGATGCAGGTAGCTTGCGAGCTTGGGCTCGTCAGCGAATGCATCGATCAGCGCGTCGGTGAATTCAGCGGGGTGCGAGGTCGTATAGCGGATACGCTCAATGCCGGGCATGCGCGCCACATAGCTGATCAGCAAGGCCAGGTCGCAGATTTCGCCGCTGTCGCCCATGCGTCCGCGATAGGCGTTGACGTTCTGGCCCAGCAGGGTGACTTCGCGTACGCCCTGATCCGCGAGCTTGGCGATCTCGGTCAACACGTCATCCAGCGGGCGACTGACTTCTTCCCCGCGGGTATACGGCACGACACAGAACGTGCAGTACTTGGAGCAGCCTTCCATGATGCTGACGAAGGCAGTCGGGCCCGCAGCCCGCGGCTCTGGCAGACGGTCGAACTTCTCGATCTCGGGGAAGCTGACGTCCACCGTCGGCTTATGGCTGCTGCGGGTGGCATCGAGCAGCTGCGGCAGACGGTGCAGGGTTTGCGGACCGAATACGATGTCCACCAGCGCTTCGCGCTGGGTAATGGCCTGCCCTTCCTGGGAGGCGACGCAACCGCCCACGCCGATCAGGCGCCCGGGATGCGCCTGCTTCCACTCGCGCCAGCGGCCCAGCTCGGAGAACACCTTTTCCTGCGCGCGCTCGCGCACCGAACAGGTGTTGAGCAACAGCAGGTCAGCCTCGTCCGGGTTCTGCGTACGCTGATAGCCGTGGGAATGGGCAAGCACGTCGACCATCTTGGTCGAGTCGTACTCGTTCATCTGACAGCCGTAGGTGATGAGGTAAAGCTTCTTGGTCACGCAGGGGGCGGCACTTGACGCGGCCGCGCAGTATAAACCACGGACTTAACCCAATTTTTTCAGCCAGTCTCCGACGCCGACCTCGATTTCGCCCCACGCCTCCTCAAACGCGGACCGGGGGCGCCTGTAGGGGTCTTCCACGTCATAATTTCCGCCCCATTTCAATAGCTTATGGACGCGACCGCGGAGCTGGGGATAGTTGCTGTTCAACCAATCGTTGTGGGACTGATCCAGCGTCAGGATCAGATCCGAGGCCGACAGCAGCGGCAGGGTAGCCTGCTGCGCGCGATGCGCGGACAGGTCGTAGCCGTGCGCGGCCGCCACCTCGACCGTCAACGGGTCCGCAGGGTATCCGATCAGCGCGCCGGTCCCTGCCGACAGCACCTTCACCCCCTTGGGCTCAAGGTGACGGCGCAGCAACGCCTCGCCCATGGGGCTGCGGCAGATATTGCCGGTGCAGACGACCAGGATGTGATTGAACATGCGTTACGTATCGGGAATGAGCGGCTGCGCGCAGTCGGGCCTATGGCGGCCCGCCAGGGCTTACCGCCTTCTTGTCCTGGGCTCTGGCCTAGAACGGAATGTCGTCGTCCTCGAACGGCGCGTCGGCGGGCTGCGCCGGTGCCGCCGCTGGCGCACCGCGCGCAGGTGCGCTGCCGCCACGTGAGTAGGCACGCGGCTCACCATCGCCCATCGACGCTGAACCACCGCCCGGTTTGCCGTCGAGCATCTGCATGTCCTGCACGCGAATCTCGGTGGTGTAGCGGTCCTTGCCTTCCTTGTCGGTCCACTTGCGCGTGCGCAGCGAGCCCTCAACGTAGACCTTGGAGCCCTTCTTCAGGTATTTGCCGGCGATTTCGCCCAGTTTTCCCGGGAAAACGACGTTATGCCACTCGGTCGCCTCCTTCTGCTCGCCAGTCTGCTTGTCCTTCCAGCCCTCGGTGGTGGCTATGGTCGCGTTGGCAACGGCATCGCCACTGGGGAAGTAGCGGACCTCGGGATCCTTGCCAAGGTTGCCGATCAAAATTACTTTGTTGACGCCACGGGCCATGGGGGCTCTCCTGCTGGGATCTGGGTCTGAGTATCGGTTCGGCCGCCGCTGCGGCGACCGCAAGCGGGTATTACAGCACAGCCCGCAGTCGACCCGATATGCGGCGGGCCCGAATTGGAGACAAACCCGGCCAAGTTCATCTAATTCGCAGACGCTGCTAAGGTAAATGCTGCCATTCGCGGCCGCGCAACCCGCGCGACCGTGCGCAAGGAGGAGTCCATGTCAAACACAACAAAGCACCCCAAGGTGTTGATCATTACGCTGGCGCTGCTGGCGGGCACACTGACCACCACCGTCGCAAATTCCCGTCCTAGCGACGACGAGATCGCCCGACTCGGGGCCGAGCTCACGCCCATCGGCGCCGAAAAGGCTGCAAACAAGGCCGGCACGATTCCGGCGTGGACCGGCGGCCTGACCAAGGCTCCGCCCTGCTACAAAGGCGAGGGCTCGCGCTACTGCGATCCCTATCCCGACGACAAGCCGCTCTACACGGTGACGCCACAGAACGCCGAGCAGTACAAGGAGCAGCTTTCCGCCGGCCAGCTGGCGATGCTGGCCAAGTACCCGAGCTACAAGCTGAACGTGTACCCGACGCGACGGACCTCCGCATTCCCTGACTTTGTCTACGAGGCCACGCGCAAGAACGCCCTCAACGCTTCGCTGGAGTTCAATGGCGAGTCACTCAAAGGCGCAATCACCGGGTTTCCGTTCCCGATCGTCAAATCGGGTCAGGAGGTGATGTGGAACCACAAGCTGCGCTATCGCGGACTTGGAGCTTCACGCTGGAATAACCAGGCGGCGGTGACGGCCAGCGGCAGCTACACCTTGGTGAAGATCACGGAGGACGTGTACTTCCCCTACGCGGAGCGCAATGTCACGCCCGAATCGCTGAACAACGTTATTACCTACTTCCTGCAGATTGTGCGCGATCCGGCGCGGCTGGCGGGGCAGATTACGCTGGTACACGAGACCATGGATCAGGTCCGCGAGGCACGCCGTGCATGGCAGTACAACCCGGGCCAGCGCCGCATCCGCCGCGCACCCAACGTCGCTTACGACAATCCCAGCACCGCCTCGGACGGCCTGCGCACCAACGATCAGCTGGACGCCTTCAACGGCGCGACCGATCGCTATACCTGGCAGCTGGTCGGCAAGCGCGAGATGATCGTTCCGTACAACGCCTACAAGCTGCATAGCGATCAGTACAAGTACAGCGACATCGTCAAGCGTGGCCATGTGAACCAGGATCTGCCGCGCTACGAACTGCATCGCGTCTGGGTGGTGGAGGCCAATCTCCGGGCGGGCACCAGCCACATGTTCAAGCGCCGCACGTTCTACGTGGACGAGGATTCCTGGCAGATCGTGCTGGTGGATTGCTACGACAACCGCAACCAGCTGTGGCGCTGGCAGGAGCTGCACGGCTTCCAGGCATACGACAAGCCGTTCATCGG
>JBFJKG010000120.1:0-6285 GCA_041635075.1 Solimonas sp. | reverse complement strand
GTCATACAGCAACCGCGCTGCCACGCCGGTATCCGCCCGACTGACCACCACCTCGTAGCTGAGCCGGAATTCGGTCGGACTGACCGCCGTCAGCAGCAGGGTGGGCGGTGCCACAAAAGGCTGGTTGGTCCCCAGGATGCGTTGAGCATCGCTTACGGCCGCTAGCTGTACGTCTGCGCTGGAAACATCGGCCTGCACCGATAGCGTCGCTGCGGTAGCTGCGTAGCGGCCGGCGCTGAGCAGAATGCGGCCATCGTCGGACAGGTGAACGGTATAGCTCTGGAACTGGACCGGCACTTCGTCACGCACCTGCTGAAACTCGCAGATCCAGCGATCTGCCGGGTGCTCGGCGCGCACCAAGCGATACTCCTGGGCCGCCGGACGCAGCAATTGCAGATGATCAGCCTGCGCCTGTATGGCCGGCAAGCCAAAACGCAGACATATCGGCGCCCGCGACGCGTCAACGGCAGGCGAGGCGCCAGCGGCATTGTTTTCGGCAGGGCCGAGCACGCAGGCTGGCAGCGCCACCGCCGTTGCCAGCAGGATCAAGCGTAGTGTGGATACCGTGGGGACCAAGCATTACTCCAAAGGCGATGGTGTCGTGCCAGCTTGCGAGCCGCTCGGGAAGTACACAAGCGTTTTCCTGTAGGCAGGGGTCGCGGCGGGATGCACGGTATTTTGCGGCGGACGGACGGATCGCAAATCGCGGTTCAGCGTGCAGCACCCAGATCGTCTGCCAGCGTGCGTACGCCCCCGATCTCGCCGCCGCCCAGGCAGCGCCCACCGTCGTACAGCACGCAGTACTGGCCAGCAGCGACGGCCCGCTGTGGCTGCGCAAAACGCACGCGCACGGAATGGCCGCTGAAGCCCGCAATCGTGCAGTCCTGCAGGGGCTGGCGGTGACGGATTCGTGCCTGCAGCGCCGCGCCAACGACGGGTGTGGGGGCCAGCCAGTTGAAACCTTCCGTCTGCAGTTCGCTGGCCAGCAGGTGAGGGTGATCAGGATTCTGAGAGACGACCAGCTGGTTGTGCTCCTTGAGCTTGGCAATGACATACCAGGGTGCTTCGGGCGCTCCGCGCTGTCCGCCCAGACCGATGCCGCGACGCTGCCCCAGGGTGTAGTGCATCAGCCCAATATGGCGGCCGAGTTCCTGCCCCTGATCATCGACGATGGCGCCCGGACTGGACTGCAGGTAACGGCCGAGAAAATCGCGGAACTCGCGCTCACCGATGAAGCATATGCCGGTGGAATCCTTCTTCCGATGCACGGGCAGGCCCGCGTGGCTGGCGAGCCGCCTGACCTCAGGCTTGGTGAGGTCGCCGATCGGAAACAGGACCTTCTGTAGATGCGCCGGATCGACCGCGGACAGAAAGTAGGTCTGGTCCTTGTTGGCGTCCACCGCCGTCAGCAGCTGCGGACCTTCGGCTGTATGCGCGATTCTCGCGTAGTGGCCGGTGGCGATGTAGTCCGCACCCAGCCGCAGGGCGTGCTCGCGGAATGGCTGGAACTTGACCTCGCGATTGCAGAGCACGTCCGGGTTGGGCGTCTTGCCTGCGGCGTAGTCGGCCAGAAAACGCGCAAACACCCGCTCTCGGTACTCACGCGAGAAATCAACCCGATGCAGCGGAATGTCGAGCTCATCACAGACGGCGCGCGCGTCCTGGAAGTCGGTGGCAGCGCTGCAGTAGCCTTCCTCGTCCTCTGTCCAGTTGACCATGAACAGCCCGGAGACCTGATAGCCCTGCTCCTTCAGGCGCCACGCGGAAACCGCCGAATCAACGCCCCCGGACAGACCCACGATGACGTGTGCTGTGCTCATGGGTCGCTCCTGCCGCTCGCGCTCACCCGTTACAGGTGCGCAATGGCATGCAGGGGCAGGCGCTGGCCCGACAAATAGTCGTCCACACAGCGCAGGACCATGGGACTGCGATGTCGGGCCTGACTGGCCGCAATTTCATCGCGCGTCATCCACAACGCGCGCTCGATCCCGGTATCCAGCGACAGCTGCGGATGTTCGCGTCGAGCCTCTGCCACGAATGCGATGCGCAGAAAGCCGTAGTCCAGATCCTGCGGGTCGTGATGATAAAGCCCAAGCAGTGCGGTCGGTTCGACCTCCCAGCGGGTTTCCTCCAGCGTTTCTCGTCGAGCGCCCTCGATCAACGACTCACCTTGCTCCCAGTGCCCCGCCGGTTGGTTGAGCAACAGCACATCCTTGATGCGTTCCTCGACAATCAGGAAGCGGTCATTGCGTTCCACGATACAGGCGACCACCACATGCGCGGACCAGCTCATGGAGCTGCAGTCTCGGCTGCGAGCCGACCCTGCTGGCGGATGTGAAAATAGCCTTGCGCGTCAGCAGGGCCCAGCGAGCGCATCAGATTCATCAGCATCTGCGGTGCATCGGGTTTGGGCCGTATCTGCAGATGGACTTCGTAGCTGCGGTCGGCCTTCAGGCGGCCATCGCCGTTGACGTCCAGCGGCCCAGACAGCGTGCTGACCAGGGCCACCAGCTCATCCTGTTCGCGGCTGAACGTCGCCGCGAAATCGCCCAGTGCCACGGGGTCGCGGGCTAGCGTCCAGGCCAGTCCCAGCAACTGCAGCTTGCCATCGCCATCTGTCGGCCAGCCCTGCTGCAGCCGCAGATGGCTCACGTCCAGAGCAAGCTGACCATCCACTGGCACGAAGGGCTGGCCTGCGGCCGCCAGCACCTTGCGCACACCACCGGTGAGCCGGAAGTCGTTGAGATGTACCGCCCCCCCCAGTCCAGCAGCAGCGTCACCGGCCAGCAGGAGTTTCGGGTCCGAGGATTGCAGCGTGTAGCTCAGGCGTCCTTTCAGCAACGCCCACGGCTTGAGGGCCCAGCCGAGTTCGGATACGAGAGGCTGCTGATGAATCCGCAAGGCCGAGGCCTTGCCGTGCAGCAGATTCCCGGTCAGCCCGCTGGCAGTGACCATCGGTACCGGTTCTGTCGGCACCAGCCATGCGTAAAGTGTTGCCGCAGGCGCATGGATCACCGCAGCGATCAAGAACGCGATGACGCCGGCCAGCAGCAGGTAGCGAGTCTTCATGTCAGCTGCGCACCAGGGTCAGCCGGGCGTTGACGGTGCCGGCCATCGCGCCGCGGTCGATCTCGGCGCTGCTGGCGGCGATGCCATACCGCGTCTCCAGCTCCACCAGCCAACGCAACAGGTTGTCGAAGGGCACGTCATCCAGCCAGATCTTGACCTCGCGATCCCCCTCGGGCTGTATCCGCGTCGGAGCCTTGCCGAGCGTGGGTGAGCGGCTGGTTTGGTCCACGGCCGCCAATAGCGACAAGGACCGGTTGACGGCGCCACCAGCGCCCTGACTTGCCAGTTCGGCTGAGACTGATTCGATGCGGTTGGCGAGTGCGCGCGCTGACTCAAGGTCACGCGCACGGGCCTCATGAGCCTGCACCAACGGCTCCCAGGCCAGCAGGTAGAGCAGGGTCAACACGACAACGAGGCCGCCGACCACGACCAGTAGCCGTTCGCGTGAAGCCAGCGTATCGAAGCGTGCCTGCAGTTGCGCGATCAGTGCTTTCATGCGGGGCTCAGGCGAATACGGATTTGCACGCCATCGGTACCCGAATTGGCGGACTGCACTTCGAGCGCCGCGGAGCGGGGTTCGGTGAACCAGGATTTCAGCTGCTCAAGCAATTCCAGATTGGCGCCGGTGAGGCCGACAAACAGTGCGCCCTCCCGATACTGCAGGGTCTGCAGTTTCAATCCCGGCACCGATTGCATGGCGCGCGCCAATGTTTCGAGGAGGGGAAGCAGGTTTTGCCCACCCGCATTTTTCAAGCGACCGGCCTGCTGCTCCAATTGCGCCGACAAGTCCACGATGCGGGTTTCGTTGGGGAACAGCTGCTGGTAGCGCTGAACATTGGCGGCATCCTGCGCGCTGAGCGCACTTTGCAGGCGCCAGGCCTGGACACCGTGGATGGCCCCGCTAAGCACGATTGCCACCACCAGCAGCGCAGCCACCATCCGCCAGGGTTGCCACAGCCGGATCCAGTCCTGCTGCTGCGAGTACTGGCCCTGCAACAGGTTGATGGCATCTTCAGGATGATAGTTCTGCAGCAGCGCTTCCAGTGGCGCGCTGAACCCGTGCAGCGGTTCTACCGGGCGGCCGAGCACGCTGAGGTCGATATCTTCGCCGCGGGGCACCAGCGCACGCAGCGTCTTGCGCTTGTCAGGATCGGCAATCTGCAGGCACAGCTCCAAATCTGTGCGCTCGCAAACAAAGCCGCCATCAACCGTGGTACGCACCAGAACCTGCTGACCATCCAGCAGAAGACTGTAATGCTCAGCGTCCGGAGCGGGCAGTGCCAGCACGTCGGGTACCAGGCTGTCCGGACGTAGTCCGTAGGTGGCGAACAGATCCAGCCATTCGGACATGCGTGCCTGTGCCACTACAGCGACTGGCCACTGATCCAATCGATAACGGCCGACGGCGAAATGCAGGGTTTCAACGTCGTCCGCCAACTGATCTTCCAGCGCGTACGGCGCCGCCTGCAGCGCCTTCGACGGCTGGCGTGCCGCCACCTTCAGCGTGGTCAAGCGCACATCGGTGGAGGGCGCAAACACCACCAGGCGACGGTTGCCCGCCTGCAACAGCACAGTCTCGAGCGGCGCGACGTTGACCGCGAACGACGCCACGGCGTCGGGGCGCGCGATGCAGAACGCTGTCGGCGCGCCGGGGTCTGCGGCACGCAATTGTATGTAGAGGGTTTCGCGCACGTTACTCAGTGTGGATGCTGCGTCCATAGACCACGGGAATGCCCTGATCCGGACGATAGATGGAACTATACAAGGCGATGCGGCCGCTGCCTACGAAGGCCTCTGCGCGCAGCTGAAAGAAGTTGCTCTTTACGCTCATCATCTCGCGCGGAGCATCCTGCGCGGTGAAAACCCCGGCGGTCTCCAGTTCCGAGATGCTTTCGGCCGGCTGTTGCTCGCGGCTGCGCTCAAAAGCCTCGAACTCGGGTCCGGGCTGTCGCACCAGTGCGCGCAGCACTGGCACGGGTGCGGTATTGACGTTGATCGGCACGTTCATTTGGGGCAACGTGCAGACCACATCGCGCAGACGCGCGTACAACTCCCGGTCCATACCCTTGATCGCCATCAGTTCACTGATGCTGCGCATGGGTTGATTGGCGGTGCGGTACGGCGGATCTACACCGAGATACTCGGAGTCCTCCGCACCATCGAAACCTGTCGGCTCGCTGTCGGAATCGATCCAGTCGCGTATGGCACTGGCGAGGCCGCGCGCACGGAACTCGTCAGTCATCTCCAGATTTGCCAGCAGGCGCACAAAGATTTCAAGCTGCTTCTGGTAGGCGGCGGCATCCGCGACCGCAAGATTATTGAGGTTGTAGCGGCCACTCAGATCGATGACGGCACCGCGCAGAAAGCCTTCGTCGGTCGGAAGGAAATCGACAGGCTTGGCCCAGGCGTCAGTCATACCATCGAACTTGTTGGCATCGAGATCGCGTTCGAGTATCGATTTCACCCACGATTCCACGCCAGCGGCATACCACCAGGCCTTTTCGCTGTCCTGCATCGTCGCGGTGCGGTGAATCGAGACGTTGGCAGACGACAGAATCGCGGTCGCGGCGATCGCCGCCAGTGCGACCACCAGCATTGCGGTGATCAGCGCAATACCCCGGGCACGCAAGGTCACTGCTCGTCTCCGCCGGGCGTGGTGACGGGGCCGGGCGGGGTGTCGCCGTCGCCTGAGGGCGGGGCACCGTAACCGGGGCTCAGCTTGGTGGCTTCGAGGCCGATGCGGAACAGGTAGACAATGTCCCCCAGATCACGGGTTTCAAGCGTGACCTCGACAGCCAGCGGCGGCGGTTGCTCCGCTGCGGCAATGTCGGCACTGTCCGGAGGCCAGCGCGTGCGCCACTGACGGTCGGCATCTAGATAGCGCAGCTTCATCGCGCCCACCTGCTCCAGCAGCACTGCGTTCTGCGCCTTGGAGTCCTGCGCTTGGTCAAGCACGCGAAAACTGGCGCGAATCAAGCTGCCGTCCTCCACGCGATAACTGACGCGCTCCAAGGTCGAACGTGCCACCAGCGCCGGGTTGCGCCAACCTCCGCGGGTGAAATCCAGCAGCACCGGGCTGTCCAGGCCGCGGACGGCGGGTTGCAGGTCGCCGTAGCCGTCGCGGGTCGGGCGCGCCGCCACCTGCTGCAGATCGTCTCGCAGCTTCATGTAGGTTTTCTGCAAGGCCGCCAGCCGGTCCTGCGCGCGCTCGACCTG
>JBFJKG010000119.1:0-6298 GCA_041635075.1 Solimonas sp. | reverse complement strand
GACGACGGCCCAGCTGCGCCGCCTGACGGCACTGCGGCGCTGTGCGTCAGCGCAGACTGCGGCAGCAAGACCACGCTGCTGACGATTCCGGATGCTGAGAACATCCTGTTCTCGGCTGACGGCCGGCTGTTCGTTTCCGGTGGCACCAATGTCTTCGAGATCAGCGTTAGCGCGGCGGGCTTCGCTGCGAGCCCGCTGTACGACGGCAGCGCCAACTTCACCGGCCTTGCCATCATCGGCACGACGCTGTACGCCAACAGTTTTGACGGCCACCTTTATGCGGCGCCGCTGACGCGTACGCCGCGGCTTCAGCCCATCCATGATCTCGGCCTGGGTGCGCCCAACGGGCTGGTGGACGGCCCGGACGGCGAGCTGTATCTGGTCAACGGTCCGCTGGCGCCGTCCGCATTGCCAGACCCGAAGATCGTACGCCTGCGACTGGACCCCTCCGATCCGCTACATGTGATCGAGCAGACGGACTGGTTCAGTCAGTCCCTGCTCGGCCCCAACGGCATTCAGCGCCGCGGCAATCGGCTATATGTCAGCAATACCGGCCTGGGCAATCTGGCAGAGATCCGCACCGTCGACATCAACCCGGACGGCACGGCAGGCAGCAGCCAGCAGCTGTTGAGCTTCATTGGTCTGCCCGACGATTTCAGCCTGGTGGGCGATAAGCTGCTGGTCGCCAACTTCCTGACCGGTGAGATCAGCTACTACAGCGCAGATGGCGAGCTGCTCGCGAGCACTGGCGCGTTGAGCTTCAGCTCGCCGTCGCAGGTGCGCGCCGGCCAACCTCCGCTGTTTGCTTCCACCGATATCCTGGTGACTGAGAAGGGATTGATCGGCGACACCTCCTCGCCGATCGGCAACGCGCTGTCAGTGTTCCGCCGCAACCCCTGATCCTGGCTCTGCAGGCGGCGGCTGTGCCCAGCCGCCGCCAAGCGCACGGTACAGGTCGACGGTTGCCAGCTGCGCACCCAGATGCGCCTGCGCCAGACCTTGCTCGGCGGCAAACAGATCGCGGTCAGCATTGATGACATCGAAGTAGGATGAGTAGCCGGCCCGGTAGCGGGCCTTGGCGATTTCCTCGGCGCGCCGCAAGGCCGCAACCTGCGCCTGCTGCGCGGCGAGCACCTCAGCACTCCGTGTCTGCGCTATCAAGGCGTCCGCTACCTCGCGGAACGCCGTGCGTACCGCCTTCTCATACTGCAGCAGGGCTTCGCGCTTGCGCGCCTCGGCCAGATCCACCGCATAGAGATTGCGATCTGCGTCCAGCAGAGGCTGCAGCAGACCCACGCCCGCCGACCAGGTCTGCGCGGGTCCAGTCAACAACTCCGAGACATCGGTGCTCAGGGCCCCAAAAGCTCCGGTCAGCGACAGACGCGGAAACAGGGCCGCCTTCGCCGCACCAATGCGTGCATTTGCGGCCACCAGAGATTGCTCCGCCTGCTGCAAATCCGGTCGCCGCTCCAGCAGGCTTGAGGGCAGGCCGGCAACTGCGGTGACCGGAGGCTCGCAGTTGCCCAGCGGCAGGGCCTGCGGCTGGCGCGCCAGCAACACGCTCAATGCGTTCTCGGTCTGCGCCCGCTGGCGGGCCAGATCGTGAACGCTGACCTGAGCGGCGGCGAGCTGCGCCTCCGCGCTGGCCACATCCAGCCCGCTGATCACACCACGCTGCAACTGAGCGCGCGTGAGCTTTAGAAATGCTTCACGCGCTTCCACGCTGCGGTTGGCGGCCGCTGACCGTTCGTCCAGCGCACAAAGCCCGTAGTAGGCGTTGGCCACCGTAGCAATCAGACTGACCCGGGCGGCGCGCTGCGCATAGTTGCTAGCCAGCCATTCCGCGCTGGAGGCTTCGCGCACACGACGCACGCGCCCCCAGAAGTCCAGCTCCCAGGACAGATTCAGGCTCGCGTTACCGCTCTCACCAATACGCGGCCCTGCCGCCGACTGCGCGTAGCTCGACACCTGGCTGCGCGACACTGCGGCAGTGGCCCCGACGGCCGGCCATTGCAGCAGGCGCGCCGACCCGAGCACCGCTCTGGCCTGCTCCACTCGCGCAGCGGCGATGCGCACGTCAAGATTCTGCTGCAAAGCCGTGTCCAGTAACGCCTGCAATGCCGGATCTCGGTATACCTGCCGCCAGTCGGCATCCCCCAGGGACGCGCCCGCCGCATCAGTCTGGCCCCGAAACTGCTCGGGCATTTCCTGTTGCGGACGTACATAGTCCGGACCCAGCGCGCATCCAGTGGTGATCAGCGCCACGCTCAAGTACAGCATCCGCACGTTCATGTTTGCGCTCCGGCAGCTGCGCCGCGGCGTTCACGCCAGCGCTCGACCGAGGTCTGGGCCAGTACATAGAACACCGGCACCAGGAAAATGCCGATGATGGTGGCGGCGAACATGCCCCACACCACCACCGTGCCCAGCACCTGCCGTGCGGCGGCACCCGCGCCGCTGGCGATCATCATCGGCACTGCGCCCAGGATGAACGCAAACGAGGTCATCAATATCGGCCTCAGACGCAGACGCGCGCCCTCAACGGCGGCGTCGATCAGCGGCTTGCCGCGTTCGTGCTCAAGCTTGGCAAATTCGACAATCAGGATGGCGTTCTTCGCCGCCAGCCCTACCAGCATGACCAAACCAATTTGGGCGTAGACATCATTCGCCATGCCGCGAATCGCAAGCGCCGCAAATGCACCGAAGATGGCAAAGGGAATCGATAGCAACACTGCAAACGGAACCACCCAACTTTCATACAGCGCTGCCAGCACCAGAAATACGAACATGACAGCCATGCCGAAAATGTAGGGCGTCTGTCCGGCCGTCTTCTTCTCCTGGTAGGTCACGCCTGCCCACTCGTAGCCGTAACCCGGCGGCAGATCCGCGCCGATGCGCTCCATCGCCGCTGCCGCGTCACCGCTGCTGACGCCCGCCGCTGCGGAGCCCAGAATGGTCACCGCGCGGAACACGTTGAAGCGCTCGATGTAGTCCGGCGTGGACTTGGTCCGAATCGTGACCAGCGTCGACAACGGCACCATGTCTCCCGAAGCTGAGCGTACGTACAACTGATTGACAGCGTCGGGTGTGGCACGGGCAGCGCCCTCAGCCTGCGCGGTGACACGGTAGGTGCGCCCGTACAGGTTGAAGTCATTGATGTAGCTGCCACCGAAGAACGTCTGCAGCGAAGAGAAAATATCGGAGATCGGTATACCCAGGGTCTTGGCACGTTCACGGTCAATGACGTACTCAATCTGCGGTGTGTCCGGATTGAACTGGGTGAACACCCGAGTGAGCTCCGGCTGCTGTCGCGCGCGCCCGACCACATCACGCATGGTATCGACCAGTCCCTGAAGGTCGTCGCCACCACGCGCCTGAAGAACAAACTCAAAACCACCGGCTGAGCCAATGCCTGGGATTGAGGACGGATTGATCAGCACCAGGCTGGCTTCTCGCAAGGACGCCGTATCCTGGCCCAGCTTCTGCAGCACTTGCTGGGCACTGAGCTCGCGCTCTGCCCACGGTTTCAGCACCAGAAAAACTGTGGCGGCCGACGGCGTGGTCACGCCACTGAGCAGCGAGAATCCGCTGATCGCAACCGTGCTCTGTATCTCGGGTATCTGTGCGGTGATGTCGCGAAACCGGGTCAGCAATGCTTCGGTGCGCTGCAATGAAGTCCCTGGCGGCAGGGTGACGGCGGTGATCAGGTAGCCTTGGTCTTCCTCAGGAACAAACCCACCCGGGCGCGTGCTCAGCAGCCAGCCGGTCGCCAGCACCACGGCAGCGAACACCAGCAATCCAATGGCAGAACGGCGGATGCCGCGACGCACGCGCTCGGTATAGCGTTCGGTACTCCGCTTGAACATGCGATTGAACGCGCCAAAGAAACGGCCTACCGGCCCCGGCCAGTGTGACTCGGCCGTTGGCCGCAATAACAGGGCGCAGAGAGCCGGCGTCAACGTCAGCGCGATGATGGCCGAGATCAGAACGGAGGTTGAAAGCGTGAGCGCGAACTGCCGGTAGAACTCACCGGTGAGGCCGGGCAGAAAGGCCACCGGCACGAAAACCGCAATCAGCACCATGGCAATGGCGATCACCGGGCCCGACACATCCCGCATGGCCGCCCGCGCGGCCTCGACCGGAGTCAGGCCGTGGGTATCCATCTTCTCGGTTACCGCTTCCACCACGACGATGGCGTCGTCGACCACCAGCCCGATGGCCAGCACCAACGCGAACAGCGTCAGCGTATTGATCGAGAACCCAAAGGCGATGAACGCCGAGAACGCACCGACCAGCGCGATTGGCACCGTCAGCATCGGGATCAGCGTCGCGCGCCAGCTCTCCAGGAACAGGAACACCACCAGCAAGACCAGCAGCCCGGCCTCAAACAGCGTCTTGATCACTTCGTGCAGCGACTCGGAGACGAACAGGGTCGTGTCAAACGGGATCAGGTAGTTGACGCCCTCGGGGAAGCTCTGTGCCAGCGTTTCCATGGTGCTGCGCACGCCACGCGCGACTTCCAGGGCGTTGGCATCCGCCGACTGGTAAATGCCGATCATCGCGATCGGCTCGCCGTTGAGCCGACTGGAGCGCGAGTAGTCAGTGGCCGCCAGCTCCACCCGGGCGATATCGCCCAGCTTCACCAGCGAACCGTCATTGCGGGCGCGCACGACCACATTCTCGTATTCGGCCGGCTCACTCAGGCGACCGCGCACGCTGACCGAGTACTGCTTCTGCTGTCCTGGCGGTGCGGGTTCTGCCCCTATCGTGCCTGCCGGTGCGACCACGTTCTGCTCCTGCAGCACGCGTGAGATGTCCTGGGTTGTGACCCCAAGCGCGGCCATCTTTTCCGGGTCCAGCCAGATGCGCATGCCGTAGTCACGCGCGCCAAATACAGTGACCTGGCCGACACCCGGTATGCGCGCCAGGGCGTCGTAGATGTTCAACGTCGCGTAGTTGCTGAGGAACAGATAGTCGTAACGCGGATCGGAGGCCCGCAGAGCAACGAACAGCAGCGGCTGCGGCTGCCGCTTGATCACGGTGACGCCCTGACGCACGACCTCCTGGGGCAGACTGCGCTGCGCAATCGCGACACGGTTCTGTACCTCGACAGCGGCCAGGTCCTGATTGGTGCCCACCTCGAACGTCACGTTCAGGCTGTAGGAGCCGTCGTTGCCGCTCTTCGAGCTCATGTACAGCATGTTCGGTGCGCCGTTGACCTGCTGCTCGATCGGCGCGGCTACCGACTGTTCCACGGTCGCCGCGTCAGCACCGGGAAAGCTGGTCGTCACTACGATCGATGGTGGCGTGATCTGCGGGTAACGCGCAATCGGCAACTGGGTCAGTGCAATAGCGCCCGCCAGCGTGATGACGATCGCCAGTACCGTTGCAAAGATCGGCCGGCGGATAAAGAAATCGCTCACTGCTGCGCTCCGGCGGTCACCAACTGCGGATCTACCGGCGCGCCCGGTTTCAGACGCTGAAAGCCCTCGAGGATCACTGTCTCACCGGGCTGCAGGCCTGTGGCGACCTGCCAGTCTCCACCGATGCGCGCGCCCATGCGCACATCCCGGCTCTGCGCCCGGTTCTCTGCGTCCACGACCCACACGGCCGTCTTGCCTTGCAGCTCTTGCACGGCACGCTGCGGCACCAGCAACGCCGCGTCGAGTCGATCCACCGCGACAATCACCCGCGCAAACTGTCCAGCACGCAGCAGGCCATCGGGGTTGGCCACGGCGAGTCGCAGCGGCAGGGTGCCGGTGAGACGGTCCACTGCAGCATCAACGAAGTTGAGGCGCGCCGGTTGCTCGTAGGTCGAACCGTCCGCGAGCAATATGCGGAAGGTATCGTCTTCGCTGTAGTGTCCCTGCGGCTGGCTGCCGAAACGCTCCTGCAACTCCAGCATGCGGCGTTCGCTGATGCTGAAGTTCACGTACATCAATTGGGTGTCGTACACGGTGGTCAGCAAAGATTGATAGGCCGTGACCAGCCCACCAACCCGGAACTGCGCGCGCCCAACGAGTCCGTCCACCGGCGCGGTGACCGTGGTGTAGTCGAGATTCAACTGAGCGCTCTTCACCGTCGCGCGCGCCGCCTGCACCGCTGCGCGGCTGGCACTCTCGCGCGCGGTTGCAGCGTCCAGCTCCTGCTGGCTGACCGCGTCCAGTTCCGACAGCGGCTGCACACGCGCCAGATCGCGCTCGGCCTGCTGCAACCCGGATTCCGCCTGTGCCAGCGCCGCCTTGGCCTGCTCCAGCGCCACGACGTAAGGCTGGCGATCAATCACAAACAGCACCTG
>JBFJKG010000118.1:0-6307 GCA_041635075.1 Solimonas sp. | reverse complement strand
AGGTGCCAGCCGCGTTTCCACGCTGCGCCGACATCGTGCTGCATATCCTGCCGGAGGCCGGGCACAGTCACTTCCTGTTCCCGGCGCGCCACGGTCTGTTCGATCGTCTGGCGGTTTGGGCGCGCAGCCTGTAAGGCGCTGCACCGCGCTGGTCTCATGCATGTGGACGGGGTAGGGTGGCGCCGCGCGACGTAAAGTCGCGCCTTCTGGCGCAGGGCGCTGCTTCTCGCGCGAGCCCGCCACAATCAATGACGTTTGGAGCTTGGAGAAAAACGATGGCGAAGATGGCACTCAAGCCAGGCGCGCGGCTGAAGAGCGCGGTGTGTGATGCGCAGGTCATGGTGGTCAAGGCCCCGGCCGGCGAGCACGAACTGCAATGCGGCGGCCACGACATGCTGGCGGGCGCGGCGACTGCGGCCGAGGGTCTGGCCCTGGATCCTGCGCTGGCGGGAGAAACACTGATCGGCAAGCGTTACGTCAATGCCGACGAATCGCTTGAGCTGCTGTGCACCAAGGGCGGCAAGGGCTCGCTGGTCTGCAATGGCATCGCACTGGAGATCAAGCAGGCCAAGCAGCTGCCCTCGTCCGACTAATCCATCCGGCGCCCGCGCTCGGGCGCAGACAGTGGCGACCGAAGCAAGAGACCTTCCGTGAATATCTCAACCATACTCGACATGGCAGCCGAGGCTTTCGGTGAGCGTATCGGCGTCGTATGTGGCGACCAGCGCTGGAGCTATGCCGAGTTGCGCACGGCGGCCTATGCCGCCGCCCACCGGATCAAGGCCAGTGGTGCCCACTATGTGGCAATGCTCGACGTCACCAGCCCGGCGGCGCCGATTGCGGTGTTCGCGGCGGCCTACGCGGGTGTGCCGTATGTGCCGCTCAACTATCGCCTGACCAAACCTGAGATCAACGAGTTGATTGCGCGCGTGGCGCCGGCGTTGCTGATCGTCGGTGATGACTACCTGGCTTCGGTTGAGCCGCATGAGGGTGTGCAGATCATCACGCGCAGCGCATTTCTGGCGCTGCAGTCGCCGGCAGGGGCGGAGCCGCCGCAGGCCGAGGAAGACCCGCGCGCCATCGCTGTGCAGCTATTCACCAGCGGCACCACCGGCAAGCCCAAGGCCGCGATCCTGCGCCACGAGAATCTGATGTCGTACATCGTCGGCACTGTCGAGTTCGCCTCGGCCGAGGAGTCCGACGCCATCGTCGTGACCGTGCCGCCGTATCACGTTGCCGGCATCTCGGCGGTGCTGTCCAGCACCTATGCCTGCCGCCGCATGGTGCAGTTGGAGAATTTTGAACCGGCGGCGTGGTTGGCAGCGATGCGCAGGGAGGCCGTCAGCAACGCCTTCCTGGTGCCGACCATGCTGCAGCGGGTGGTGGAGCACCTCAGTGCCAGCGGTGAGCAACCCGAGCTGCCAGCGTTGCGGGCCTTGGCCTACGGCGGTGGCAAGATGCCGCTGTCGATCATCCAGAAGGCGATGCAGCTGTTTCCGCAGGTGGATTTCACCAATGCCTACGGTCTGACCGAAACCAGTTCGACCATTGCCGTACTGGGCCCTGAGGATCATCGCGCCGCAGCGGCCAGCGAAGATCCGGCGGTGCGTCGCCGTCTGGGTTCGGTAGGCAAGCCCGGTGCGGTCGAGATCGAGATCCGCAGCGAGGACGGCACCGTGCTGGGTCCGGAGGAAGCGGGCCTGGTTTTCGTGCGCGGCCCGCAGGTGTCGGGCGAGTATCAGTCGCTGGGTAGTCAGCTGGATGCCGAGGGTTGGTTCCCGACCAAGGATCGCGGCTATCTCGATGCCGAGGGCTACCTGTTTCTGGACGGCCGCGCGGATGACGTCATCGTGCGTGGCGGCGAGAACATTTCACCGGGCGAGATCGAGGACGTGTTGCTCTCGCATCCTGCGGTGGCGGACTGCGCCTGCGTGGCCATGCCCGATGAGCAGTGGGGTGAAGGCGTCGCCGCGGCCGTGGTGCTGAAGCCGGGCGCCCAGGTCGAGATGTCTGATCTGCAGACCTTGGTGCGCGACCAGCTGCGCTCTTCGCGCGTACCGCAGAAGATCGTGTTCAAGGATGCGCTGCCCTACAACGAAACCGGCAAGGTTCTGCGCCGCGTGATCCGCCAGGAGTTCTGCTGATGTTCACCATCGACCGCACCTTGGACATCGACGCGCCGGCAGCGGTGGTCTGGGCAGTGCTGACCGATTTTGCGAACTACGGGCAGTGGAATCCGTTTGTGCCCGAGGCATGCTGCGATCTGCGTCCCGGCGGCGCCATCGAGATGCAGGTAAAGCTCGGCGCCAAACCGCAGTTCCAGCGTGAGTGGATCGTGTCGGTCGAGCCCGGTCGCAGCTTTCGCTACAGCATGAAGCCGGTGCCGCTGGGCGCCTTGCGCAGTCTGCGCGTGCAGACCGTCGAGGTGATCGACGATAACCACTGCCGCTACACCTCGCATTTCGAAATCGCTGGCTGGCTGCAGGCGCTGGTGGCCGCGGCGCTGGGTGGCGCGATGCGTCGCGGGTTCGAGGGCATGGCGCTGGGCCTGAAAGCGCGTGCCGAGCAGCTACACCGCACCCCCGCCTGAGCCTGGTGCGTGGCGGCGGCGCGCGCAGCGCGCTGCAATACCGGAATCTGCTGTACTACCCCCATGCCCGAGCCTGCCGCCCCAGAGTTGACCGCGCACCGCTATGCGGCGCAGCTACTGCGCGACCTGGGTGCGGCGCCGCCGACGTCACTTGATCTGCAGCCCGAGCATCCCGCTGTCACCCAAGCGCGCAGCGGACTGATGGCCCTGACCGGCGAAGCGCAACACTTACCGCTGCTGTGTCCGGCGCCGCTGGCCGCCTGCGCCGACGGCGCCCTGGCGGCACTAGCGAGTCTGGCGCCGACCGGCTCTTTCGCTGGGCAGCGCGGCAGCGCGCTGCTCACTGAGCGCGCGGCGGTGTTCGCACACGGCCGCAACGGTCGGCAGTCGGCGGGAGGCAGTTGCCGCCTGCTGGATACGGTGGACGGTCGCGTGGCGCTGAACCTGGCGCGTGTCGAGGACTGGGATTTGCTGCCGGCGTGGCTGGAAACCGAGCCTGTGGCGGACTGGGATGTGCTGGCGGCCGTGGTTCGTGGCCGCGAGACACAAGACCTGCTCGAGCGCGGTCGTCTGCTGGGGCTGGCGCTGGCGCAGGAGTGCTGGGCCGAGCCCGCGCCCTGGTTTACCCGCACGGCGGGTCGGTCGCAGCGGACGCTGCGCGCGGCACCGCGGGTGCTGGATCTTTCCTCGCTATGGGCGGGACCGCTGTGCAGCCATCTGCTGCAGCGCTGTGGCGCAGATGTGGTCAAGCTCGAAAGCACACGCCGCCCGGATGGCGCACGCCAGGGGCCTGCCGCGTTCTTCGACCTGCTGAATGCCGGCAAGCGCAGCGTGGCACTGGACTTCGCCACTGCAGAGGGGCGCACGCAGTTGCGCATGCTGATCGAGCAGGCCGATATCGTGATCGAAGCCTCGCGGCCGCGTGCGCTGCGCCAGCTCGGCATCGTCGCCGAACAATGCGTCGACGACTACGGTCTGACTTGGATCAGCCTCACCGGTTATGGCCGCGCGGAGCCGCAGGCGCAGTGGATTGCCTATGGTGATGATGCCGGCGTGGCGGCGGGGCTGTCGCAGCTGATGAAGGCCGTCACCGGCACCTCGGTCATGGTTGGCGACGCGATTGCTGACCCATTGACGGGCCTGCATGCGGCGCTGGCCGCCTGGTCTGCGCATCGCGCGGGTGGTGGGCAGCTGATTTCCATAGCTTTGGTCGACGTGGTGCGGCAGTGTCTGGGCTTTGAGGCACCGGTCGAGGACCGAGCCTGGATGCATCGATACCAAACGTGGTGCGCGCAACTTGGCCCGCAGGATGTGCGCGCACCGCAGGCGCGACTGCCGGCTGCCGCGGCAGCGGCGCTTGGCGCCGACACTGCGGCAGTAATTGCCGACTGGGGCCCGACATGCTGATCCGCAATGCCGAGATTGCACCGGGACAGCTGGCGGATGTCGCCATCACTGATGGCGTGATCACCGCGATCGCGCCGGTGCTGCCGGTGGCACCCAACCAGACCGTGATCAATGCCGGTGGCCAGGCGCTGCTGCCGGGCCTGCATGACCACCATCTGCATCTGCGCGCGCTGGCGGCTGCGCAGATATCGGTGCGCTGTGGTCCGCCGCAGGTCCGCGACGCAACTGAACTGGCGGCGTGCTTGCGCGCGGCGGATCAGCAGATGGAGTCGGGTCAGTGGCTGCGGGGGATCGGTTATCACGAGTCGGTACTGGGGCAGCAGACCCTGGATCGCGACTGGCTGGATGCAGTGCTGCCGGATCGGCCGCTGCGCATCCAGCACCGTAGTGGTCGCCTGTGGGTGTTCAACTCGGCTGCGCTGGCGCTGATTGCGCCGCAGTTCGGCCCGCCGCTGGAGCGGGTACGCGGCCGCTACACCGGCCGCCTGTACGACGCCGATGACTGGTTGCGTGAGCGGATGGCGGGATTGCCGCCCAGCCTGCGTGCCGTCAGCCGCTATCTCGCCAGTCGTGGTGTTACCGGCGTGACCGATACCACCCACCACAACGGTCCCGACGCCATGGCGGCCTTTGCCGAATCGCAGCGGCTGCAGGCGCTGTTGCAGGGGGTGCGGGTGATGGGAGATGCGCGACTGGATGCGGTTGGCGACCTCGACGGCGTGCAACGCGGCGAGCACAAGTTTCATTTGCATGAGCACGCGCTGCCGGAACTGGACGGGCTGGTGGCGACCATACGCCGCAGTCACACCGCGGGCCGCGCGACAGCGTTTCATTGCGTGACGCGGGTGGAGCTTGTGTTTGCGCTGACAGCGCTGCGTGAGGCCGGCAGTCTCAGTGGCGACCGCATAGAGCACGCGGCCGTGACCCCGCCGGAGCTGATGGACGCCATCGCCGAGCTAGGCCTCACGGTCGTGACTCAACCCAACTTCATCGCCGAGCGCGGTGACGATTACCTGCGCGATGTCGACGCCTCCGACCGTCCTTGGCTGTACCGCCTGCGGGGCTTTGCGGAGGCTGGCATTGCGCTCGCAGGCAGTACGGATGCCCCTTTTGGCGAGCCCAACCCCTGGGCGGCAATGCTGGCAGCGGTCACGCGGCGCACGCCCGCCAATCAGACCGTCGGCGCTGACGAAGCGCTGTCACCCCGCGCGGCACTGGACCTGTTCCTAGCGCCGCTGGAGTCGCCGGGTGGCGCGCCGCGCAGGCTGGCAGTGGGGATGAGCGCCGACCTGTGTCTGCTGGACCGTACGTGGTCATCTGCGTTGGCAGCGCTCGGGGACGTGGGGGTGCGGCGCACGCTGCGCAACGGCATTACGCTATACAGCGTCGACGATTGATCCGCCCGATACGCGATGAAAATCCGCAACTTTACCGACGAAGACCTCGCCGCAGTGGCCGCGCTGTTCACCGCGTCCATTCATGGCTTGGCGATCGACCATTACGACGCCGCGCAGCGTGCGGCCTGGGCGCCACAGCCGCCTGACCTGAGCGAGTGGAATCTGCGCCTGCAGGGCCTGAATACGTTGCTGGCCGAGACGCACGGCCAGCTGGCGGGCTTTCTGGCCTACGCCCCGGACGGACATATCGACCTCCTGTACACCGCGCCCGACCGTCCGCGCCGAGGGGTGGCGTCGGCGCTGTACGCCGCTGCGGAAGCAGCGCTGTTCGCCAGCGGCGTGCGCAGGCTCTACACCGAGGCCAGCCTAGTTGCGCGGCCGTTCTTCGAGCGCCAGGGGTTTGAGATCCGCGAGGTGCAGGACGTCGAGCGTCGCGGCCTGGTCTTCCGCCGCTACGCCATGGACAAGACCCGCGCCGGTCCGGCCACTTAGGCCGCTACCTCAGCCGCGGCTGAACAGCGGCACCCCGGCTATCCAGGGGTGCGCGAACATCAGGGCAGCCGCGACGGCCAGTCCTATGGCCGCGCTGATCAGCGTCTTGGCGATGCCGACCTTGGGAGGCTTGACCCGCGCACCGTCACGGCGATTGATGAAGATCACTTCGAGCACGGCCCAGGCCAGCAGGCCGCCGAACAGGATCACCGAGCGGGTTTCGCCGTTGGCCAGCAGATGCGCCACCGCCCAGAGTTTCACGCCGGTGAGCTGCGGGTGACGGATGTACTGCTTGAGGTCCGTCGGCGCCCGTGCGCTGATGAACAGAATCACCGCAATCGGCACCAGCAGCAGGGTCAGATGCCGCATGCCCGGCGGTGGCAGCCATAGCGAGGTCGGCGGCATCGCGCGCCAGCCCGTT
>JBFJKG010000117.1:0-6333 GCA_041635075.1 Solimonas sp. | reverse complement strand
CTACGAACAGGCGCGCGAACAACTCCAGTACTCGTCTCCGGACGATTTGCCGAAGCTCAAGCTGTATACCGATGAGGTACCGCTGTTCTCTCGCTTCCAGATCGAGTCTCAGATCGAACTGGCGCATGAGCGCCACGTACGCCTGCCATCCGGCGGCTCGATTGTCATCGACCATACCGAAGCGTTGACGGCGATCGATATCAACTCCGCCAAGTCCACTGGCGGCGGCAGCATCGAAGACACCGCGCTCAATACCAATCTGGAAGCCGCCGACGAGATCGCGCGCCAGCTACGCCTGCGCGACGCCGGCGGGTTGGTGGTGATCGACTTCATCGACATGAATGCCACCAAGAACCAGCGCGAAGTTGAAAAGCGCCTGGAAGCGGCGGTGGAAATTGATCGCGCGCGCATCCAGATGGGGCGCCTGTCGCGCTTCGGCCTGCTGGAACTGTCGCGCCAGCGCCTGCGCCCATCGCTGGGTGAACACACGCAGATTGCCTGCCCTCGCTGTGACGGCCGCGGCCAGATCCGCTCCGTGGAAAGCGTTTCGCTGTCGATACTTCGATTGATCGAAGAAGAGGCGATGAAGGACCGCACCGGGCGCGTGATCGCCCAGGTGCCAGTTGATGTCGGAACGTTCCTGCTCAACGAGAAGCGCCTGCAGGTGCGCGAGATCGAAGCGCGCTGCCGAGTGCACATTGCCGTAGTCCCCAACCCGACGATGCACACGCCGAACTACGAGATTCGTCGTGTCCGGGCGGACCACCTCAATCAGGACAACAACTCCGCCACCAGCTATGCATTGGCACAGGATTTTGACGCCAAGGCTCACGAAGAGACCAGCGCCAAGCCACAGCCGGTAGCGCGCATCCCCGATCCTGCGGTCAAACAGATCACTCCGGTGGCACCGCCGCCCAGCGCACCGGTCGCCGTCATGCAGCAGGTGGTCACCGAGAGTCTTTGGACTCGACTGTTGAAATGGCTGGGGTTTGGCCAGCGCGCGGAGACCCCCAAATTGCCGCCGCCGGCGAAACCTCGCCGTGGCGACGGGCGTGAGGGGCGCCGCGACGGGCGTGGCGGCCGAGATGGCGGTCGGGATGGCCGCCGTGACGGACGGCAGGGTGCAAAAGGTGGCAATCAGCAACCTCGGCGCGAAGAGCGCGGCGCAGGTGCCCAACAGGAGCGCCCGAACCCGCAGCAGCGACCCAGTCAGCAGCAGCCGCGCCGTGGTAGTGGACAGAATCAACAGGCCCGCAATGAGCGGGGCCCGCGTCAAGGTGGTGAGCGGCCCGAACGCGCCGCGGCGCCACAGAACGCGGAACAAGCGCTCGCAGCAGATGTGCTGAAGAATCCGGCAGCGGTGGCGGCAACAGACGCCGTAGCCGCAGCGGACGGTTCGGCCGCCAACCAGCAGGGCCGTGCTCCAGGTGAACCGCGCGAAGGTGGGGGTGGCCGCCGCCGCCGCCGGGGTGGTCGTGGGCGGGGCGCCCAGCGTGCCGAGCGCGAGGCCCAGGCCAACGCCGGCACCGCCGGTGCTGCCACTGCGGCAACGGCAACGTCTGTCGGTGACCAGCCGGCCGCCGATACCGCGGCGCCGTCGCCGGCGCAGCCCCCGGTCGACACCGTCGAGACTCAGCCGCAGCAGAGCGCCCCCGATAGCGCCAGCCTGACGGCGACCGCCACGCCAGCCGACGCCACACAACCCGCGGCACCGGTCGAAACCGCCGAAGCGGCAACTCCCGCTAGCGAACGCAGTTCAGTAGTACCCGAGCCCCAGCCTCCGAGTCAGTCGCAGACCGAGCTGGCCTTGGACGCTACCCCGGCGCTCAAGTCGGAGTCAGGATTCGAGCCCGAGTCCAAGCCCGCGTCGGACACGGCAGCGTCGCAGCCTGCACCCGCGGCCGCCGCCAATGAGCCCGCAGCCAGTGCCCCGGTGGCAGCCGCAGAGATCCCCGCTCACGACGAAGCGGCAACCGTCACGGAGCCAGAGCCCGCGGTGAGCACAGTCACCGAGCCGGAGCCTGCGCCCGCAGCCCCCGTGAGCCAGGCCGCCGCTGCGGCCAACACCGACGAAGACGCCGGCCGACCGCAGTTTCGGGCTACCGCCCCGGCCGAGGACTATTTCAAACTGTTTGAAAAGGCGACTGCTGAGCGTAAGCCCGCCGAGCCCGCGCAGGCTGCGGATTCGACTGACGACGCACCGAAGGCCGGATAAGCGGCTTCATTCGGTAACGCCGAGCCAGCAAAAAGCCCCCGGCAATTCGGGGGCTTTTTGCTGCTGCGCGTGGCAAATCCAGACAGAAGATCAGCGCGTGGCCATCATCGCCGCCAAAGCCTGAAGATCCTCCTCGGTATCGACACCTCGCGGTGGCGGCTGCATCGTCACCCCCATACGAATACGCAAGCCGTTTGCCAGTGCGCGTAGCTGCTCAAGCGCTTCGCAGTTTTCGAGCGCAGCGGCGGGTAGTGCGCTGAATCTGGCCAGCGCCGCCACCCGATAGGCGTACAAGCCGATATGACGATGCGCAAGGCCATCCGGCAATCGCGGTGACTGCGCGCTGCTGCCGTCGCGAGGCCACGGGATCGGCGCGCGCGAAAAGTACAGCGCGTAGCCGGCATCGTCCATGACCACTTTCACCACGTTGGGGTTGCGCCATTCATCCAGTGCGTGCACCGGATGGCACAGGGACGCCAGGTCAGCCGCCGCATCACCGGCCACCAAATCGGCAATCTGACGAATCAGCGCGGGCGGCATCATCGGCTCATCGCCTTGCAGATTGACCACCACGGTCTGCGCGCCCCAGCCGGCTGCCTGCGCAATCTCGTTGACCCGGTCGGTGCCTGAAGCATGCGTAGCCGCGGTCAATCTGACATCCGCGCCAAATGCGGCGCAGGCGTCCTGGACCTCTGCGGCATCCGTCGCGATGACGACTTCCTCCGCACCGGCCAGTCCCGCCGCTTCCCAGACATGCTGGACCAGCGGCTTGCCCGCCAATAGACGCAGGACCTTTCTCGGCAAGCGCGTGGATCCGAGCCGGGCCGGTATCACGACCTTGAAGCTCACCGCGAAAAGTCCTCTTCCGTCAGCGGCCTGGCCTCCTCCTCAAGCATGACCGGTATGCCGTCGCGCACCGGATACGCCAGTCTCGATGCCTTGCACCACAGCTCGTTGAGATCGGGACGCCATTCCAAGGGCGCCCCGGTCACCGGGCACACCAGAATATCCAGCAGTCGCTTGTCCATCAGTGTGAGGTCTTGAGGGTATCGACAGATTGTCGCACACGCTCCGCGTCAGCCGGCGCAAGCACCGCCGTCGCGGGAACGGCCCAAGCCGAGGCAACTCCGAGACCCTGGCACTTCACTGCATCCTTCTCGGTCATCAATACCGGCAGGTCGTCGGCAAAGTCCAGATCCGCCGCGCTGAACCGGTGATGGTCCGGGAACGGGTGCGCAATAACCTCCAGGCCTTCGGCGGCAAGGGCATCGAAGAATCGCTGCGGATGCCCGATGCCTGCCACCGCATGCACCGGCTTTCCACGCCAGCGGAACAGCGGCATCGGTACCCCACCGGCCAGCGGCCAGGCGTCTGTCAGGCCTAGCTGCATCTTCAGGCAGGGCACCGCGCCAGCGGCGCTCCAGCCGCCGCCGTTGACCACCACCAGATCAACCTGGTCGAGTCGGTCGGCGGACTCGCGCAGCGGACCGGCAGGCAGCAACCAGCCATTGCCCAGCCCACGCCGGCCATCGACTACGCAGATCTCAAGATCGCGCGGCAGGCGATAGTGCTGGAGTCCGTCATCGGCAACGATGATGTCGACGTCGGCACGGCGCTCCAATTGTTGCGCGGCGCGCAAGCGATTGGGATCCACAATCAGCGGCACTCCGGTACGTCGCGCGATCAGCAGCGGCTCGTCGCCGCACTCGGCTGCGTCTGACCCCGAGGTGACCAGCAGCGGATAGTTTGGCGCACGCCCACCGTAACCACGGCTGATGACGCCCGGACGCCAACCCCAGGCGCGGAGCTGTTCAACCAGCCAGATCGTAAACGGCGTCTTGCCGGCACCACCAACAGCCACATTGCCAACAACCACCACAGGCACGGCCAACCGCCGGGCCTGCGCCCAATGGTGCTGCGCCTCCCGGCGGCGCGCAGCTATTGCACCGAACAGGTGAGACAGCGGACGCAAGTACAGCGGTGCCGGCGCAGTCGAGTACCAGCGCCGCTCCAGCCACGAACTCACGGAGCAACGCCCTCGCCGGCCTCGAACTGCATGCGATGCAGTGCGGCATACATGCCGTTGAGCCGGAGCAACTCTTCGTGGTTGCCGGACTCGACAATGCTGCCCTCGAACATCACGACGATGCGGTCTGCGCCTTGTATCGTCGACAGCCGATGCGCAATAACCAGCGTCGTACGCCCCTTGACCAACGCAGCCAGACCCGCCTGGATCGCACGTTCGGATTCGGTGTCCAGAGCGGATGTCGCCTCATCCAGTATCAGCACCGGCGCGTCCTTGAGCAGCGCCCGCGCAATCGCCAGCCGCTGGCGCTGACCGCCAGAGAGAGTGGCCGCATTCTGGCCTACCTGCGTGTGCAACCCCTGTGGCAGCTTTTCGATGAATTCCCAGGCGTGGGCACGCTGCGCGGCGGCGATGATCTCAGCCTCGTCGGGCTGCGGATCCAGCCCATAGGCAATGTTCTCGGCCACAGTGGCATTGAACATACGCACTTGCTGGTCCACCAATGCGATCTGGCGGCGCAGGTCGTGCATCCGGTACTCGCGCAGATCGTGCCCATCGAGCAGCACTGCACCGGCATCGGGATCATAGAAACGCGGGAGCAATGACAGCAGCGTGGACTTGCCGCTGCCGGACTTGCCGACAAACGCCACGGTCTGCCCCGGCTCGATCCTTAGATCGATGCCCCTCAGGGCCTCCGACAGGTCGTCACGATAACGAAAGCTCAGCGCACGGAATTCGATCTCCCCCCGCGCGCGCGTCAACGGTCGCGATCCGTCGGCTGGCTCCGCTTGTTCATCGAGCATGCGGAACACCTCATCTCCCGCCGCTATGCCGCGCTGCAGGCGTTCGTTGACGCCGCTCATGCTCTTCAGCGGCTGCATCAACGACAACATGGCCAGCATGAACGCGGCGAAGGTGCCCGGCGTCATGTCGTCGATCATGTTGGGCTGGGTCGCAAAGTAGACGATTGCGGCCACCGCCCATGCGGCTATGAACTGGATCACCGCGCCACTGCCGGCGCGGGTCGCAACGATCTTCATGGACAGCCCGCGGTTGCGCTCATTGACCTGGGCAAACTGCTTGCGCTCAAAATCCTGGCCGTTGTAGACCTTGATCACGCGTTGCCCGGTCACAGCCTCGTCCACGGCTTCGGTGACACTGCTGACACTTTGCTGAATGCGGACACCGATCTGGCGAAACCGGCGGCTGACGTAGGCAATGATGACGGCGACCAGCGGCAGCACCACAAAGGCAAAGGACGTGAGCTTCCAGTTCAACCAGAACATGAAGCCGATGTAGAACACCACCGTAAGCCCATCCTTCAACGTCGTCGTCAATACGGTCGTCGTGGCATCCGCCATCTGCTCGACGTGGTAGTTCATCCGCGCAATCAACTGGCTGGAGTTCACGCGGTCGTAGTAGCGCACCGGCAATCCCAGCAGTTTGTCGAACAGCGCCTTGCGCACGTCGTGGATCACACGCCGCGCAACCCAGGCCATGCCGTACGCCGAGGCAAACGACGTCAGGCCACGCAGCAGAAACAGCCCGACAATCACCAGCGGCAGGCCGCGGATATAGGTCTGGTTCTGCTCCACGAAAGCCTTGTCCAGCAGTGGCTTGATCAAGGCGGCGAAACTGGCATCGACTGCGGCAAATGCCGAAGTCGCGGCAAATGCCAGCAGCATGACCCGCCAGTGCGGCAACGAGTAGTCGAGCAGGCGACGGTAGGTCGGCCAGACTTTGATAGGGGTCGCGGTCTTGGCGTTCATGCGGAATGGGCGGTCATCGGGCGACTATGCTAGCAAGTCACGTAAACTTACAGTCGTTGCCACCGGAAATCGCCCATGTCCAAGACCCTGTTCGAGAAGATCTGCGAGCGCGAGATTCCCGCCTCGATTGTTCACGAAGACGCGCTCTGCGTCGCGTTCAAGGATGTCAATCCGGTGGCGCCGCTGCACGTGCTGGTGGTGCCGCGCAAGCCCATGCCCCAGCTCAGCGACGCCAGCGCCGATGATCAGGGCCTGCTCGGTCATTTGCTGCTAGTGGCAAACAAGGTGGCCGAGGACGCCGGCTACGGATCGGCCTATCGGGT
>JBFJKG010000116.1:0-6367 GCA_041635075.1 Solimonas sp. | reverse complement strand
CGGTTACGGGCCGAGTAGGCCAGCATGACCGGCGCCTCGAAACCGGGGACCAGTCGCTTGTAGCTGTTGGTGCTCGGATTGGTGAAGGCGTTCAGCGCTTCAGCGTGCTTGAGGATGCCGCCGATGTAGTACAGCGCCGTCTCGGACAGACCGCCGTACTTGTCACCGGAGAACAGGTTCTTGCCGTCCTTGGCCAGCGACTGATGCACGTGCATGCCGCTGCCGTTGTCGCCGACGATCGGCTTGGGCATGAAGGTGGCGGTCTTGCCGTACGAGTGGGCCACGTTCTGCACCACATACTTCAGCTTCAGTACTTCGTCAGCCTTCGACACCAGCGTGCCGAACTTGACGCCGATTTCGCACTGGCCCGCGGTCGCGACTTCGTGATGATGCACTTCGACAGCCATGCCGACGCTTTCCAGCGTCGAGCACATCGCCGAGCGCACGTCCTGCAGCGCATCGACCGGCGGCACCGGGAAGTAACCACCCTTCACCCCGGGGCGATGGCCGATGTTGCCAGCCTCATAGACCTTGCCGGAGTTCCACGCCGCATTTTCAGCGTCGATCTCGACAAAGCAGCCCTTCATGCCGGAATCCCAGCGAATGCTGTCGAACACGAAGAATTCGTTCTCGGGGCCGAAGAAGGCAGTATCGGCAATGCCGGTGCTCTTCAGATAGGCCTCGGCGCGCTTGGCCAGCGAGCGCGGATCACGGGTGTAACCCTGCCCAGTGGCGGGCTCGATGACGTCGCAGGAGATGACCAGCGTGCTGTCTTCGAAGAACGGATCCATGAACGCAGTGCTCGGATCCGGCATCAGAATCATGTCCGACTCGTTGATGCCCTTCCAGCCGGCAATCGAGGAACCGTCGAACATCTTGCCGGACTCGAACACGTCGGCGTCAACGGTGTGGGCCGGCACGGTGACGTGCTGCTCCTTGCCGCGGGTGTCGCAGAAACGGAAGTCAACAAACTTGACCTCCTCGTCCTTGATCTTCTTCAGAACATCTTGACCCGACATGGGTAATCTCCGTCAGAGGTAAACGATGGGGCGCCGGACGGGCCATTCCCTACCGGCGTGCGCCAAAATGAAGCATTAACCGTGCCAGGGGTTTGCCCCCAGATCACGGTCAAGGGTGAGCCCCCGCTGTTGAACCTGCGGGCGCGACAATCGGGCGGCGTATGCTAGCCCAAACCATGGCCGGCCGGGGGCGCAAAAGCGCGTTGATATACTCGCGCCTCTTTAGCGCCATTGCCCCTGACTACCTGATGACGTTCCAGGACCTGATACTCACGCTGCAGACCTATTGGGCCCGCCAGGGCTGTGTGCTGGTACAGCCCATGGACATGGAAATGGGCGCCGGTACCTTCCACTGGGCGACTTTTCTGCGCGCGCTGGGCCCCGAGCCCTGGAACACTGCCTATGTGCAGCCGAGCCGCCGCCCGACAGACGGCCGCTACGGCGAAAATCCCAATCGCCTGCAGCACTACTACCAGTTCCAGGTGCTGATGAAGCCGAGCCCGGCCAACATCCAGCAGCTGTACCTGGATTCGCTCAAGGCGCTGGGCTTTGATGCACTGACCCATGACATCCGCTTCGTCGAGGACAACTGGGAGTCCCCCACGCTCGGCGCCTGGGGCCTGGGCTGGGAGGTCTGGCTGAACGGCATGGAAGTCACCCAGTTCACGTACTTCCAGCAGGTCGGTGGTATCGAGTGCAAACCGGTCGCCGGCGAAATCACCTACGGCCTCGAACGTCTGGCGATGTACATCCAGAAGAAGGAGAGCGTCTACGACCTGATCTGGTCCGACACCGGTGGACGCATCGTGACCTACGGCGATGTCTACCACCAGAACGAAGTCGAACAGAGCACCTACAACTTCGAGCATGCGGATACGGCGACGCTGTTCGAGCGCTTCACTCGCGCTGAAAGCGAATGCCAGCACCTGCTGGGCCTGGATACGCCGCTGCCGCTGCCAGCTTACGAGCGCACCATCCAGGCCAGCCATGCCTTCAATCTGCTGGATGCGCGCGGCGCCATCAGCGTGACCGAACGCCAGGCCTACATCCTGCGCGTGCGCACGCTGGCGCGTGGCTGCGCCGAGGCTTATTACAAGGCGCGCGAGGCGTTGGGCTTCCCTCTCCTGGGGACAACACCGAAGGCGGCATGATGCAACTGATCGGCATGCTGGATTCGCCGTACGTACGGCGCGTGGCCGTCAGCATGCACCTGCTGGGCTTGGCGTTCGAACATCACAGCTGGTCGGTGGGCAAGGACCAGGCCGCGATCCGCCGCCACAATCCCCTAGGCCGTGTACCGGCGCTGATTCTGGACGACGGCGAAGTGCTGGTGGAGTCGGCTGCGATCCTCGATTACCTCGACGAACGCGCCGGCCCCGAGAGGGCCTTGCTTCCACACAGTGGCGTGCTGCGGCGCCGCGCACTGCAACTGATGGCGCTCGCCACCGGCGCCGCCGACAAAGGTGTATCGCAACTCTACGAGCGCGCCTTCCGACCGGAAGACAAGCGCCACGCACCGTGGGTGGAGCGTTGCCGCAGCCAGATGGAGGACGCGCTGCGGGCGCTAGACGCCGTGGCCGCGACGACCGACAGCGAATGGCTGCTGGGATCGCAGCTGACTCAGGCAGATATCACGGTCACCGCAGTTGCGAGCTTTCTGCATGAAGCTTTGGCGCTGGACGGCGCCCACCATCCAGCCCTCATGCATCGCGTTGCACGCGCGGAAGCGCTGCCCGCGTTCAGCCGCTACCGCCTGCCGTTCTATACCCCGCAAGCCTGACCCCTGCGCAGCGCGTGCGCCGGGGTCGGCCGGCTCATGCGCCGTGGTCGTTGAGCCAGTCGCTCGCCAGCTTGCTGGCGTACTCCGCAGCGGTGCGGTCGTAGGTGGGGCGGTAATCGGCGTTGAACCCGTGATTGACGCCGGGAAACACCAGTACCTCTGAGCCGGAAGCTCCCTTGGCGAGCCGGCCCCTCATCTGCTGCACCACATCCTGCGGGATATAGGTGTCGAGCCCCGCATACAAGCCCAGCACCGGAACCTTCAGCGTCTCCGCGATATCCACCGGGTCCTTGGGCTTGATCGGTGAAGTCATGCCGCTAAGCAGTCCGTAGTACGCAACGCCCGCCTTGATCGCGGGGTTGTGTGCCGCATACAGCCACACGGTACGCCCGCCCCAGCAATAGCCGACGATGCCCACACGTGACGCGTTCGCCGAACCGCTGGCCTTGGCGTAGGCCAGGGTCGCATCAAGGTCGGCCATGACTTGAGCATCCGGCACCTTGGCGACCACCTCGGTGAGAATGGCGTTGATATCGGTCATCTTCGACACATCACCCTGCCGCGCAAACATCTCGGGGGCGATAGCGTAGTAGCCCTGCTTCGCGTAGCGCCGGCACACATCCTTGATGTGCTCATGCACGCCAAATATTTCCTGGATCACCAACAGCACCGGCAGGTTCTTGCCGTTAACGGGCATCGCGCGATAAGCGGGAATGCTTCCGTCGGCAACCGGCACGCTGACTTCGCCAGCGGTCAGGCCCTTGGCATCGGTCTGGATCGCCTGCGCATGCAGCGCGCCCGAGGCAAGCGCAAAGCCGCTGGCCAGCGAAGTGACCATGAAATCACGGCGGCTCAAGCCTGATTTGCCGGCCGCAGGGGCGGCGAAGTTCAGTGGGCGCAAGCCGTAGTTGATGACATCCATGTTTTCGCTCCGGGTTGATTGAGCCTCAGGCCAAGCTTAGCTGCACGTCCACATTGCCGCGGGTGGCGTTGGAGTACGGGCAGACCACATGCGCCGCCTCGATCAGCGCCTGCGCCTGAGCGCGATCCATTCCCGGAATATCGACTTTGAGCGCCGCCGTGATGGCAAACCCTGTGGACGTGGGGCCGATACCGACACTGGCATCTATCGAAGTCTCGGCAGGCAGGCTCAGCTTCTGCTTGCCGGCAACGAACTTCAAGGCACCGAGAAAACAGGCCGAATAGCCCGCTGCAAACAATTGCTCTGGGTTCGTTCCGCCGACTCCGGGACCGCCCATCTCCTTGGGCACCACCAGTTTTACATCCAGGGCGCCGTCCGAAGAACGGGACTGACCTTCGCGCCCACCCTTCGAGGTGGCGTGAGCGGTGTAAACGATCTTGCTGGGTTGTTCCATTGCTTGCTCCATTTGACGGTAGGGTGTGGCGGGCGTCCGCACCGCGCCTGCCAGCAGACGGCGTACGGACGCCTGCCATGCATCAGACGAGATCGTAGCGGTCGAGGTTCATGACCTTGTTCCACGCCGCCACGAAGTCACGCACGAAGAGCTCCTGCGCGTCGCTGCACGCGTAAACCTCTGCAAGCGCACGAAGCTGGGAGTTGGAGCCGAACACAAGATCCACCACGGTGCCGGTCCACTTGAGCTTGCCGGTGGAACGATCACGCCCCTCCAGCACGCCCTCGGCGCTCGCCGACTTCTGCCACTGCGTGTTCATGTCCAGCAGGTTCACGAAAAAGTCGTTGGTCAAGGTCTCGGGCCGCTGGGTGAAGACTCCGTGCTTGGCATTGCCAACGGTCGCATCCAGTGCACGCATGCCGCCCACCAACACGGTCATCTCCGGCGCCGTCAGGGCCATCAGGCTCGCTCGATCAATCAGCAGTTCCGCCGCCCGCGCCTCGTGCCCCGTGCGGGTGTAGTTGCGAAAGCCGTCTGCAGTCGGCTCCAGCACTGCAAACGCCTCGACATCGGTCTGCGCCTGCGTTGCGTCAGTACGCCCCGGGGTGAACGGCACTACGACCGCGTGCCCGGCTTTCCTGGCGGCGTCCTCAATAGCAGCACAGCCGCCGAGGACGATCAAATCCGCTAGCGAGGCCCTGACGCCACTGGATTGCGCGCCGTTGAACTCGCGCTGCACCGCTTCCAGTACCTGCAGCACCTTCGCGAGTTCGGCAGGTTGGTTGACCGCCCAGTCCTTCTGCGGCGCCAGGCGGATGCGTGCGCCATTGGCACCACCGCGCTTGTCGCTATGGCGATAGGTCGCCGCCGAAGCCCATGCCGTGGTCACCAACTGCGATACCGACAGGCCGGACGCGAGAATTCTGGCCTTGAGATCGGCGATCTCCGCCTTGCCGATCAGTTTATGGTCGACCGCCGGGACCGGGTCCTGCCAGATCAACTCCTCCTTCGGCACCAGCGGCCCCAGATATCGCGTGACCGGCCCCATGTCGCGATGGGTCAGCTTGTACCAGGCGCGGGCAAACGCATCTGCAAATGCCTTCGGATTCTGGTGATAGTGCCGTGAGATCTTCTCGTACGCCGGGTCCATGCGCAGCGCCAGATCCGCTGTCGACATCATCGGCGCGTGGCGCTTGGACGGGTCATGGGCATCCGGCACCGTCCCCTGCGCATCGGCGTCCTTCGGCGTCCACTGCTGCGCACCGGCAGGGCTCTTGGTCAGGACCCACTCGTACTTGAACAGCACATCGAAGTAGTCGTTGTCCCAGCGGATCGGATTGGGTGTCCACGCGCCCTCCAGACCACTGGTGATGGTATTCACCCCGTGGCCGTTGCCGAGGCTGTTCCTCCAACCAAGACCCTGCTCCTCTAGCGTCGCCCCCTCCGGCTCGGGGCCCACGTACTGGCCCGGATCACCGGCGCCGTGGCACTTGCCAAAGGTATGGCCACCGGCCACAAGGGCCACGGTTTCCTCATCGTTCATGGCCATGCGCGCGAAGGTTTCGCGGATATCGCGCGCAGAGGCGACCGGATCGGGCTTGCCGTTGGGGCCTTCCGGGTTCACGTAGATCAGCCCCATCTGCACGGCTGCAAGTGGGTTATCCAACTCGCGATCACCGCTATAGCGCTGATCGCCCAGCCACTCGGCCTCGGGACCCCAATCGATGTCTTGCTCGGGCTCCCACACATCCTCGCGACCACCGGCAAAGCCGAAGGTCTTGAAACCCATGGACTCAAGGGCAACGTTGCCAGCCAGCACCATCAGATCCGCCCAGGACAGCGCGCGGCCGTACTTCTGCTTGATCGGCCACAGCAGGCGGCGCGCCTTGTCGAGATTGCCATTGTCCGGCCAACTATTGAGTGGTGCGAAACGCTGGCTGCCGGAACCGGCGCCCCCCCGGCCATCAGCAGTGCGATAGGTGCCCGCGCTATGCCAGGCCATGCGAATGAAGAAGGGGCCGTAGTGGCCGTAGTCTGCGGGCCACCAGGCTTGGGAATCCGTCATCAGCGCATGCAGATCCTTGACGACCGCATTGAGGTCCAGGCGCTTGAACGCCTCGGCGTAGTTAAACGCCGCTCCGAGGGGGTTCGAGCGCTCGGAATGCTGGTGCAGGATGTTCAGATTCAGCTGG
>JBFJKG010000115.1:0-6383 GCA_041635075.1 Solimonas sp. | reverse complement strand
GTTGCGCGCTGCGCTCACCGCATACGACGAACGGCATGGCTGGCGCGGCCCGGAAGCGCGCCTGGAAGCGGCGCTGCTGCAGGACTCGGCCTCTGGCGAACTCAGCAGCGCGCTGGACAGACGACCCCCGGTTGGTGGCCTGGTGGCCGCCGTCGTATTGGGTCTGCAAGCCGACGGCCTGCGATTGCTGACACGCGAAGGGCTGCTTGAGCTGAAGCCCAAGCAGTACGATTGGGCCAAGCTGTCCGCCAAGAAGACGCTGGAGCCGGGCGATATCGTCCGCATCCGCCAGGACGGCGAGGGCTGGCGCCTGGCGCAGATTCCCCAGGCTCAGGGCGCATTGGTGGCGCTGGACCCCGCGGATGGCGGCATCGTTGCCTTGGTTGGCGGCTTCGATTTCTTTCAGGGCAAGTTCAACCGCGTCACCCAGGCGCGGCGGCAGGCGGGATCGGGCTTCAAGCCTTTCCTTTACGCGGCCGGCCTCGCCTACGGCCTGACCCCCGCCTCGGTCATCCTCGACGCCCCCGTGGTGTATGACGACCCGGCGCTGGAGTCGAGCTGGCGCCCGGAAAACTACGGCGGCGACTTCAAGGGGCCGATGCGCCTGCGCGAGGCACTGGTGCAGTCGCGCAACCTGGTATCGATCCGCTTGCTGCAGGCCATCGGGCTCGACCATGCCCGCGACTATGCGGCGCGCTTCGGCCTGCCCGGCGACCGACTGCCCCGAGATCTGACCATGGCGCTTGGCAGTGCGGTCTTCACCCCGCTGGAACTGGCGCGGGGATATGCGACGATCGCAAACGGCGGCTTCGTCGTCGACCCGTGGTTCATTGCCGAACTGCGCGACGCCTCAGGCCAGGTGCTGATGAAAGCCACCCCACGCCGCGCCTGCGAGGAATGCATGGAACAGCGGCTGGCGGATGCCGCCGGTTTGACGCCGATGGAGCCCGAAGCTGCGCAGCCCGATGCGGAAACGGCCACGGAAACAACGGTTGATGCCGAGCCCGTGCCCGGCAGCGAGGAACTCGCACCGCGGGCCATCGAACCCCCGGTGGTGTGGCTGCTCGGCGACATGATGCACGACGTCACCGTGCGCGGCACCGCAGCCAAGGTCAATGAGCTGGGGCGCAATGATCTGGCCGGCAAGACCGGCACCACCAACGATGAGACCGACGCCTGGTTCAATGGCTTCCAGCGCACCTTGGTTGCGGTTACCTGGGTCGGTTTTGATCAGCCGACGCCGCTAGGCCGTGGCGAAGTCGGCGGCCGGGCAGCATTGCCGATCTGGATGGACTTCATGCGCGTCGCGCTGAAAGGGGTGCCGGAATCGCGGATGCCGCGCCCCCCGGGCCTGGTCAACGTTCGCATCAACCCCAGCAATGGCCGTCTCGCCGCCGCCGGCGATCCGGACGCCATCTTCGAAATCGTGCAGCAGGACCGAATTCCCGAGCCCGATGTCGGCCCTGGCTATGACGACCCCGACAAGGCCGGACTGGAAGACCTGTACTGACGGCTGTACGGGACCCCGATATGCGCAGCGATCCATCTGGCATTGCCGAAGAGGCGGCAAGGATCGTCTGTGAAGAGGCGCTGACGGATTACCGGCAAGCCAAGCTCAAGGCGCTGACGCGCCTCGGGCTGCCAGCACGGACACCGCTGCCGGACAACGCAGCCGTACAGGCCGCGGTACTGAGCTATCTGCGCGTATTTGGCGGACCTGCCCACGCCACCCGGCTACGGACACTGCGGCAAACCGCCGTGCAGGTGCTGAGGGGCTTGGCGCCGTTTGCGCCGAGGCTGGTGGGTGCCGTCGTCAGCGGCGCAGTGACCGCAGCGCATCGGGTGCAGATTCACGCGTTTGCGGATCAGGCCGAGTCCGTGGATATCTATCTGCTGGATCGGCAGATCACTTTCGATGTGGACGAACGCCGCTACCGCTACGCCGGCGGGCGCGAGGTCGATATTCCATTGCTGCGGTTCGACTGGCATGGAACCGGCGTTGATCTGGCCGTCTTCAGCGAAGATGAGCGCCGGCAGCCGCCGCTGAACCCGGCCGACGGCCTGGCTTTCAAGCGTCTGGATCTTGCGGCCACCGAGGCCCTGCTGCAGGCCACTTAGCCGCGCCTTTATCCGCCGCCATCGATCGCGGCACCGGAAAACGCCGTGGCAGCAACCCATGCAGCTCAGACGGGGTCAGATCACGCCAGCTACCGACCGCAAGATCGCCAAGTTCGATGTTGACGATGCGCACCCGCTTGAGGCGGCGCACGGTGTATCCGAAAACCTCGCACATGCGGCGTATCTGCCGATTAAGACCCTGCGTCAACACGATCCGGAAGGTATTGCGACCCAGCTGCGTGGTCAGGCACGGCTTGGTAACGGTATCGAGTATCGCCACGCCGGCTGACATGTCCCGCAGGAACGCTTCGGTCAGCGGCCGATCCACCGTCACCACGTACTCCTTGTCGTGGTCATGCTCCTCGCGAAGGATCTCGTTGACGATATCGCCGTCGTTGGTCAGCAGGATCAGGCCCTCGGAATCCTTGTCGAGACGGCCAACCGGAAAGATGCGCTGAGCGTGCCCGACGAAGTCGACGATATTGCCCTCGACATGCCGCTCGGTGGTACAGGTGATGCCCACCGGCTTGTTCAGCGCCAGGTAGACCCGCGCCGTGTCCTTGGCGCCGATCGGGCGGCCGTCCACCAGCACCACATCATTGCCGCGGACCTGGGTCCCGAGCTGCGCGCGCTTGCCGTTCACGGTGACGCGGCCGGCTTCAACCCAGGCATCCGCCTCGCGCCGCGAACAGACGCCGCTGCTGGAAACAAACTTGTTGATGCGCATGCGTGGATTGTGACAGGCGAGAACAGCCGGGTCTGCAAAGCGAAAAGCCCTCCGCTGGGAGGGCTTTTCGGCGACCGCCTTGTGCTTAGCGCTTGGCGATCGGGCTAACGTTACGCTCCGGCGCGCCCGTGTAGATCTGGCGCGGGCGGGCGATACGCATCGAGGAGTCGGCGACCATCTCGGTCCAGTGCGCGGCCCAGCCCACGGTACGCGCCACTGCGAACATCGGCGTGAACATGTTGACCGGGATTCCGAGCGCCTTGTAGATGATGCCCGAGTAGAAATCGACGTTCGGATACAGCGCGCGCGACTTGAAGTAGTCGTCGGACAGCGCGATCTCTTCGAGCTTCAGGGCCAGCTCCAGCTGCGGATCGTTCTCCTTGCCCAGATGCTTCAGCACCTTGTGGCACTGCTCGCGGATGATGGTCGCGCGCGGATCGAAGTTCTTGTAGACGCGGTGGCCAAAGCCCATCAGGCGCACGCCCGACTGCTTGTCCTTGACCTTGTCCATGAACGCCGGGACGTTCTTGACGTCACCAATCTCGCCCAGCATCTTCAGCACCGCCTCGTTGGCGCCGCCGTGTGCCGGGCCCCATAGTGCGGCAATACCCGAGGAAATCGCGGCGTACGGGTTGCAGCCGGTGGAACCGGCCATGCGCACCGTTGAGGTCGAGGCATTCTGCTCGTGGTCAGCATGCAGGATGAACAGCACGTCCAGCGCCTTGGCCGCGACCGGATCCACGTGATACGGCTCGGCCGGCACCGCGAACATCATGTACAGCAGGTTCGAGCAGTAATCGAGATGATTCTGCGGGTACATGAACGGCTGGCCGAAATAGCGCTTGTAGGCCGCGGCGGCGATCGTCGGAATCTTGGCGATCATGCGGTGCGCGAAGATCTCGCGATGCCGCGGATCCTTGTTGTTGGTGGTGTCGTGATAGAACGCGGACAGCGACCCCACCACGCCCGTCAGCATCGCCATCGGATGGGCGTCGTAGCGGAAGCCGTTGAAGAAGCTCTTCAGCGACTCGTTGATCATCGTGTGCTTGCGGATGTTCTGGTCGAACTGTTCCAGCTCGGTCTTGTTCGGCAGCTCCCCGTTGAGGATCAGGTAAGCGACCTCGATGAACGAGCAGTGCTCCGCCAGCTGCGCTACCGGGTAGCCGCGGTACAGCAGCACACCCTTGTCACCGTCGATATAGGTAATGGCCGACTTCGTCGAACAAGTCGAGGTGAAGCCCGGGTCATAAGTGAACACGTCAAGGTTGCTGTAAACCTTGCCGACGTCCAGACCCACAGGGCCGGCCGTGCCGCTGATTGCGGGCAGATCCGTCTTTTCGCCGGTGGCGTTGTTAACCAGGCTGTAGCTGGGCGTGCTCATTGAAAACCCCTTCTTTTTCAAACTGAATAATGCGGAGGGTAGGGCAGCCGTGCCGCGCCGCTGGCTACCGCCGCGCGCGCCACCGCCGGCGCGATACAGTCGCGCAGGCGGGGATCGAACGGCTTGGGAATGATGTACTCGGGGCCGAAGGATAAGCCTTTCAGGCCATAAGCTTCCAGCACCTCGGCCGGAATCGGCTCGCGCGCCAGCGCCGCGATCGCGCGCACCGCCGCCACCTTCATCTCGGCATTGATGAACCGCGCGCGGACGTCCAGCGCCCCGCGGAACAGGAACGGGAAGCACAGTACGTTATTGACCTGATTGGGGTAGTCGCTGCGTCCGGTCGCCATGATCAGATCCTTACGCACGGACAGTGCCACTTCCGGCAGGATTTCCGGGGTCGGATTGCTGAGCGCAAACACGATCGGGTTCTCCGCCATGAACATCAGCCATTCCGGGCGCACCAGCTCAGGACCGGAAACCCCGATAAAGACGTCGGCCCCGGCCAGCGCGCCGGCCAGAGTGCGGCGCTCGGAGGCGCACGGCGCGGCAAATTCCAGCTTTTCCTTGTTCAGGGTCGAGAAATCTTCGCGGTCGCGGTGGATTACGCCCTTGCGATCCACCAGCCACATGTTCTCGCGGCGCGCGCCCAGCGCCACTGCCAGGCGCATCGAGGCGATGCCGGCGGCGCCGGCACCGAGGCACACGATGCGCGCGGTCTCGATCGACTTTCCCTGCATTTCCAAGGCGTTGAGCAGCCCTGCGCACAGCACAATGGCAGTGCCATGCTGATCGTCGTGGAAAACCGGGATATCGCAGCGTTCGATCAGCGCGTCTTCGATCTCGAAGCACTGGGGCGCTGCGATGTCCTCAAGATTGATGCCGCCGAAGGTCGGGCTGATGCGGGCGACGGTGTCGACAAACTCCTTGGGGTCGGTAGCGTCGACTTCGATGTCAAAGACATCGATATCGGCAAATTTCTTGAACAGCACCGCCTTGCCTTCCATGACCGGCTTGCCGGCCAACGCGCCGCAATTGCCCAACCCGAGCACGGCGGTGCCGTTGGAGATCACCGCCACCAGGTTGCCTTTGGCCGTGTAGCGGTACGCCGCCTCGGGATCGGCCTGGATCGCCAGCACCGGCTCAGCGACGCCCGGGGTATAGGCCAACGACAGCTGCGCCGACGTCTCGCAGGGCTTGGTGATGGCAATGCCGAGCTTTCCGGGACGCGGAAACTCGTGGTAGTCCAGAGCGGACTTCTTGAGGCTTTCGTTCATGGCGTTGCGCAGTGCCTTCTGCCTGGTTGCGCTAAAGGGGGCGGAATTGTGAATTCAGGCCCCTGAAACGGCAAGGCCGCGCATCAGCGCGGCCTTGCGTTGAAACTGACTGCGGCGGCTTACGACTTCTTGCCGTACCGCGAGTTGAACTTGCCGACGCGACCACCGGTATCGACGACCTTCTGCTTGCCCGTGTAGAACGGGTGCGAGAGGCTGGACGTATCGAGCATGACCGCCGGATATTCCGTGCCGTCCACCGTCACCTTGTCCTTGGTCTGCACCGTGGAGCGGATGATGAACGTATGGCCTGCTGCCGAGTCCTTGAACGCGACCGGACCGTACTTGGGATGGATGCCTTCTTTCATAGTGGAAAACCCGGGCCAAGCATGGCCCAAAAACGTCAAAGGGCGCGCAGTGTAATGAAGCGACCCGCCAGCCGCAAGCCACAAGCCATATCCGGGAGTCAATCCGACTCGGGTTCGACCTCGACCTCGAAGCACGCTTCGTCTTCGTTTACCCGCACATGCACGGTCATCGGCCGGCAGCAAACCGGGCAATCCTCGGTGTAGACCGCAGAGCCGGCCGAGATATCGATGTCCAGCTGGATGGACTCCCAGCACGCCGGACAGGTCACCGTGGCTTCTTCCAGCATCGCCCTACTCCAGAAACAGTTGCAGCACGCCGTTGAGGTGCCGGCGGCCCAGGGCCGTCGCGGCCACCGTCCGCCCCGACTGCGCCAACAAACCGCGCGCCAGACTGGTGGCAACGCCCGGATGCTGACCCCAGTTCAGTCCAGTACGGCGCTGATAAGCGTCGATATCAAAGCCCTGATTCAGCCGCAGCGCGTTCATCAGAAACTCCAGCGGACGCTCAGCCTCCG
>JBFJKG010000114.1:0-6425 GCA_041635075.1 Solimonas sp. | reverse complement strand
CGAGTTCGGCCTGCCCCAGAATCACCGCCAGCCACTCGCCGGGACGAACAGTCTTGAGATCCAGTTCTGCCGGCGCACCAACCACAACCGCTCGGCGATCAATGAATTCAAGCACTGCGCGCAAGCTCTGGGCGCGCTCGGCATCCCCGTCAATGACCAGCACGCGGCCCTCAGACATGTGCCGGCTCCGGTTGAACGTCAATCATCAGACCGACGAACTTGAATACTTCGGTCTCGTAGTTGCGCTTGTTGATGAAGCCATCCGCGCCAACCTGATCCACGAACTCGCGATGCGCCTCATCGTCGTAGTGGCTGGAGATCAGCACAAAGGGCGGCGCCGGCAGGGCCTTGATCAGGCGTGCGGCCTGCAGCCCCCCCATCGCCGGCATTGCCAGATCCATGATCACCAGATCAGGCTTCAACGCCTGCGCCATCTCTACCGCCTGATGGCCGTCGCGGGCCTCGCCGATCACCTGGATCTGCGGGTAGTCCGCCAACAGGTGCCGGGCCAGGATCAGAAACGGGCGGTTGTCGTCCACCAGCAGCGTTCGCATTGTTCTCATGTCCGACTCCCTGTATCTCGTTCACATTCCTTCGCAGGCGCTCAAACCCGGAGTGCACTTCTGCCGACGGGTCGTTGCTCTATCCGCTCCTTCACCGGAGGAATCCGCATGGCCTCCCGATACTTGGCGACCGTGCGACGTGCCACGTGCACGCCATTGCGAGCTAGGATCGCCGTGATGTCGCCGTCGCACAATGGAGAATTCCTACTTTCGGCGTCGATGATCTTGCGGATCATGGCCTTGACCGCGGTGCCGGAGGTTTCGCCATCGCCACCAGCGCGCCCCGCGATCTGCGAAGGGAAAAACGCCTTCAGTTCGTACACACCCCAAGGGGTCTGCACCCATTTCTGACTGGTAACGCGACAGATCGTCGACTCGTGCATGCCGATCGCGTCCGCAATCTCGCGCAGCGTCAGCGGCGCCATTCCTTCCTCTCCCCGCTCCAGAAAACGCGTCTGCCGCTCGAATATGGCACGTGCAGCGCGCAACAGCGTGTCGTGGCGCATTTCCAGACCCCGTACCAGCCAGCGCGCCTCCTGCAGCTGATCGCGCAGCGCCTTGTGCCCGCTGAGTTGAGTCACGGAGCGCTCATACATGCGATTCACACGCAGGCGCGGCGTGCGGCCATTGTTCAGATCCAGCTTCCAGTTGCCGGGCCGCCCACTGATCGTGAGATCCGGCACCACGGCCTGGGCCGGTGCTGCCATGGCGGCACCCGGCTTGGGGTTCAGGGACAGAATCAGGTCCAGCGCATCGTGCAGTTCCAATGCATCGATACCGAGCGCCGAACGCAACTCGGAGAAATCGCCGCTTGCGACCCGGTCCAGACAGGCGGCAACGATGAACTCAGCCAGATTCAGGCCGCGCGTCTGCGGAGGCCGCGCACGCAACTGCAGCAACAGACACTCGCGCAGGCAGCGAGCGCCAAAGCCGGTCGGCTCGACCGACTGCAGCAGCGCCAGCGCCGCCTCCAGCTCGGTTTCGTCCGGCAGTGGCGTCAGGCCCGACTCCAGCGCTACGCCGTCCAGCGGCTGCACCAGATAACCATTGTCATCCACCGCATCCAGCATCACCTCGATCAACCTTGCCTCACGCGGGGTGCGTACCGTCAGCTGTAACTGCGACAGCGCGGACAGGCGCGCATCCTGAATCTCCAGCGCAGGTGTGCGTGCCTCCCAGGACTCGCCCTCTTCGTCAAGCGGTTCACCGCCACTCCAGCTATCGGCGCTGCTCCAGTCGTGGTCGGCTTCCACCTCCGATAGCGCCTGCGCTTCGGGAGCGACGCTGTCGCCTTGCTCGGCGCCTGCGGCGTCAGTGTCGTCCCCACCCGTCCCGGCGTCCTCCTCGTCCTCATCATCGGCGCCGTCCTCCAGCATGACGTTGGTCTCCAACGCCTGGCGCAACTCCATCTCCAGTTCCAGGGAAGAGAGTTGCAGCAGCCGTATGGATTGCAGCAACTGTGGTGTCATCGCCAGCTGCTGGCCCATCTGCTGTCTGACTTGTGGCTTCATCGACTCGCGCTCCTGCGTCGTTCGGATTGGCTATGAAAGCCACTGTCTAGAATGCGGGCGCGACACCAAAGCGGAACGTTCCCTACATTGAGTAAGGCAAACCCTGATATCTGTCGGATTATTGCCACTTCGGAAATCCCCCGGAGGAAGAGTGCGTGCGGGCGCATCGGGACGCAGGAGGGCTGCGCAAGGTCAATGCTGAAGACAGCCGAATCAGGCAGCGGCGAAATCCAGGCCGATGCGGATGGCATAGCGCATGAGTGCATTGGTACCGTACAGACCCAGGGCCTGCATCAAGCGCGCGCGGTGGGTCTCCACAGTCTTCACGCTGACTCCCATCAGCGCAGCAATCTCCTTGGTGGACTTTCCCTTGGAGATCAGTTGCAACACCTGCCGTTGGCGCGGTGTCAGCTCGACGCCGTCTTCAAGACGATGGCCGCCTCCGCGACGCTCTACCGCCTTGTGCGATATCGATGGGCTCAGGTAGATCTGCTGGCGCTCCAGGGCGCGCAAGGCGAAACCCAGCTCAACCGGTTCAGCCCCCTTGTCCATGAAGCCGACGGCACCATTGCGCAAGGCACTGCGCACATGCTGACCGTCGGTCATGGCCGACAGCACCATGACGGAGACTTCCGGGTAGTGGCGGTGTATCTGCACCAGAGCCTCAAGGCCCGTCATCGTCGGCAGATTGATTTCGGTGATGACAGCGTCGGGGCGCAACTGCCCGCATAGTTCGAGCAGCATCTGGCCATCTCCGGCCTCCCCCACAACCTGGGCGTGAGTGTGCTCCTCGATCAGCCGGCGCAATCCGGCGCGCACCAGTGTTTGCGGCTCTGCCAGAACGACGCGCATCGAATCTCCATCCGGTTAGACCTTGGATCCCAGTCTAGTGAGCGGATGGTGTCTCGCCGCGGGCGCCCGGTGAACGTGCATCAGCGACCGACCGCCGGTGACGAATGAACACATGTCGCTCCATCGCCAGCGCGCAGGGCTCGCCCAGCGCGTGAAAGCGGGCCTGCACCTCCGGTGTCGCGCCTGGCAACACATCGGCCGGCCACATCAGCGGCGACGGCAATCCAGGATGCAGGTGAATCTGGAGCAGGATCAGGCTGCCCGCGGGTGGCGGCGCTTCGCTACGCCAGCTGACCCCCGCGGTGCTGATGCGGGCGATGACGGAAGGCGGCAGCGGCGACTGCTTGCGCAGCAGTGCGCCAAGCAGCTCCAGTGCCAGGTCGAACTTGTGATGCAACCGCTCTACTTCTGCTGCCAGAGGCTCGTCGGCCTCGGTACGGCGCGGGCGTTCCTCGAGCAGCGCCGCTGCGGTCAGTAGCCGCAGATTGTGGTCCTGCCATTGTCCGAGCTGCACTGAGTCCGGAATCGTCGCCAGGGGCTGCCACACCAGCGGCACGCAATCGCGATAGCCCAGGCTTTCGTCCAGCGACTGCGGGGCTGCGCTCTCAGTCACTGCGCGATGCCGTCCCAGGCACTGTGAATTTCGCGCATCAGGCGCAGCACTTCATCAAGCACGGCCGCATCGTTCTCGGCATTGGCCTTCAGCAAGCGATGAGCCATGTATTCATATAACGCATCAAGGTTGCTGGCCAGCGCGCCGCCAGCCTCATGGTCCAGACACAGCCGCAGGTGCTCGATGATGGCAGCCGCACCGCCGATCAGCCGTGCCTTGCCGGCGATATCGCCGCGACTCAAGGCTCCGCGCGCCGCCAGCAGCCGCTCCAGCGCGCCGTCGTAGAGCATGGCGACAAGCTTGTGCGGACTGGCATCGGTCGCAGCACCGATGCTGGATGCGTTCTGGTATTGGCGGACTGCGGCGGCGTAGGACACGGGGTTCGTCCTTGATGATGTGTGGTTCCGTTATCGGCGTTTCATGCGACGACTTGAGTCGGAACTCCATGTGCAGGGGTGAACGGTGAGCGGGCAAGGCGGCCGGCACCGCCCAACTCGTCTAACGTGGCGAGAACGCCCATGAGAATCACGTTCCCACCCACCGTTCGCCGCTGCACACGAAGCAGCCGCATCAACCGTTCAGATTCTTGAGCCCTTCCAGCTGCTGAGTCAGATAGCTGCTGGTGGCGTTCATCTGCGCAATCAGGGTATCGAGCGCGCTGAACTGGGTGCGATAGCGAATCTCCAGTCGCGCCATGCGCTCGTCCAGTTGTTCCTGCTGCTGGTCGATGCCCTTGATCTGCGCCTTGAGCGCGGTGTCCTTCGCGGCGATACGTCCATCGGTGCCCAGCGCGCGGTCCAGCACCGCAGTCAAGCGTGTGGCATAGCCATCTGCACCCGAGAACAGGGCCTGCACCGCGCCTCTGTCGCTCGCGATGGCCTCGCTGAGCTTGCTGCTATCCAGCTTCAGCGTGCCGTCGGTGCTGGTAGTGATGCCGATCTCCGACAGATAGCCGTAGGCACCGGCACCCGCCACCGTGCTGCCGATAATGTTGCGCAGTTCCTGCGCGGTTCCGCGCAACAATGCGTCGCCAACCAGGGCAGCGCCCTGGCGCTTCTCGGCGTCGTACCGCGTCAGCGTACTCATCGCGGCAATCGCGGTGTTGTAAGCCTTGACGAAGGACTCGACGGCAGTGGATGCAGACTGGCTGTCCGCGGCGACATTCACACTGGCAACGGTACCCGGTTCGGCCTTGATCAGGTTCAATGTCAGGCCGTCGACAGCCCCCGTGATGCTGTTGCTGGCGCTGTAATGGTCGTAGCCCTCGATGCGTATGTGCGCATCCAGCGCAGCTTGCTTTTCGGTCATGCTCAGAACAGCGCTGGTCACGGTAATGGACGAGGCCGCTCCGGATTTGGTTGACGTCAGCAGCAGACGGGTACCGCCCGCTTCGTTGACCAGCGTGGCGGTGACCCCCGTATTGCCGGAGGCACCGTTGATTGCGCTACGCAAATCAGCCAGCGTGTTGGCGCCTTCCTCCAGCGTGACGGTGAACGACTGCCCACCTACCGCAATCTCGACGTCGCCATTACCGATCACGCTGTCAGCGGATGCCATCGGCGCCGTCACCAGCTTGTGGGGCTGGGCAAGCGCCATCACCTCAACGCTATAGCTGCCGGCCACCGCCGATCCGCTGCTGGCGCTGGCGCTGAACAACGCTGTGTTCGAGGAAGTGGTCGTCAGCTTGGCGATGGCACCGCCGGATTTCAGATCATTGATGGCAGTCTGCAGGCCGGAAAGCACGGCGCGAAAGGTGCCCAGCGCCGAGATCTGCGCGTTGGCCTTGGACTCCGCGGTCGCCAGCCGCGTATCGGCCGGTTGTCGTTCCGCAGCGACGAGTTGGGAGACGAGGCCGGAGACGTCGAGCCCTGAGCCTATACCTGCGGAACTGATGCTCGCCATGTGGGCGCCCTCCTCCTAAACGATGGCTGCGATCAGGCCGCCACTGGTGCCGCCGCTTCTCTTGAGATGGTCTGCGATACGCAACGCCTCTTCGCTCGGAATCTGACGAAGGATGCTGCCATCGCGACGATCGGTGACCAGCACCACGATCCGGTCGGACTCGCGGTCCACACGGAAGATCAGGTCTACACCGGACTCAGCCGCTGCCTTGCGCAGCCATGGCAAGGCATCATCCAGCCGCCGTCCGCTGGTCGGCTGCGCGGACGCAGCACCAGCAGCGGCCGAAGGCGCTGCTGGAGGCGTCGGTGCTGCTTCGGCACCAACACCAGAATGGCCGCTGCCTTGCGGCGCGACCGTAGGGGTGATTGCGGGGGTGGTGGGCATCATGACCGCACCTCCTGTCAGGGGATAACCAAGAGACCCTCCCCCTGCTGGCAGGGGGAGGGCTCGGCATGTACGTCAGGCTTAGCCGCGCAGCAGACTCAGCACGTTCTGCGGTGCGGAGTTGGCCTGGGCCAGCATCGCCGTACCGGCCTGCTGCAGAATCTGCGCGCGGGTCAGGTTGGCGGTTTCGGCTGCGAAGTCTGCATCCTGGATGCGTGAACGCGATGCGGTCAGCGACTCCGAGGCGTTCTGCAGACTGGACACCACCGACTCGAAACGCCGCTGGTATGAACCCAGAGAAGCACGGGCCGTGTTGACCGCGTCGAGGGCGGCGTCCATCGACTGCATCGCGGTATCGGCGCCGGCGACCGAGGCCAGGCTCAAGGCCGCGAAGCCGGTTGCCGTCGAGGTTGCCGTAGTGCCAGCAGACAGACCGGTGGTAGCAGCCGAAGATGTGCCCAGGGCGGCGTGCGCGATCGTAATGCCGGTGCCGCTGGTGGACACCAGTGTCACGGTGGTGGCGGTATCGTTGACCGCGTACACACCGGTCTGATCCGATACCGAGTTGACGGCGTCGCGCACCGCACCCGCCCGCTCCGT
>JBFJKG010000113.1:0-6438 GCA_041635075.1 Solimonas sp. | reverse complement strand
TTCGGCGCCGACCGCGTGGCCGTGATCTGGGTGGGCCGCGATGACAACCGCCCCACCGGCCTTTCCGGCTCCAGCGGCGCGCTGCCGATCTGGGCACGGATCATGCGCGATCTCAACGTACGCGGACTGGATCCGATCCCGCCGCCCGATGTCGAAGAGTCGCTGGTTGATCCGCTGACGGGCCAGCGCGCCGATAGTGGCTGCGTCAACCCGATGGTCGTGCCCTACCTGGCCGGCTACGCGCCCACCGAATGGGCCCCCTGCGCCGACGGCGCCAGCTTCCTGCCTGACGGCCTGCGCGAGAACCCGATGCAGTGGCTACGGGATCTGTTCGGCGGCGGATAGGTCGTCGCGCTGCCCGCTCGACGACGCGCCGGGGCGGCTACAATATCGCCATGAATGTGCCCCCCCTGCCCCGTTGGCTGCGCCTATGTGCGCTATTGCCCCTCGTCGTGGTGATTGCCGCCTGCGCGCCCGCGTCCACCCAGCGTATCTGGCCATATCCGGAGCCGCCGGTCGTGGGGCAACCATCCGCTACACCGCAGGAACAAGGCCCTGTAGCCGGGCAGCCGGTGTACGACCCCACCCCGGCGCCGGGGACTGCCATCGAGGCCGAGGGCACCGTGGCCATGCGCCCGCTGCCGAACTACCCGCGCTCGGCCGAAGCCATCAGCAGCGCACCGGTCATTGCGCTGATCAAGCAGGCACGGACGCACCTCGGTGCCGGCCAGCCCGCGCAGGCGGCAGCGGCGCTCGAACGCGCCCAACGCATCGAGCCGCGCAATTATTTCGTGTGGTCGGCACTGGGGCAGAGCTATCTGGCCCAGAAAAACTACAGCCAGGCTGAAAGCGTGGCCCAGAAATCCAACGTGCTTGCCCGCGGCAATGTCTGGGTAGAACTGGAGAACTGGCGCACGATTGCAGCAGCGCGCGCCGCCAGCGGCAACGCGATCGGTGCGCTGCAGGCGCAAGCGCGTGTGGACGAGCTGTCCGAATGGCTGGGCGCGGCTGCGCCGCAGGGTTGAGTTGCCTGACAGTCCGGTGCGCGTAAGCGCCGCGCATACACAGCAGACCATTCCCGCGCTGCTGGGCAGCGAGGGTCCGTTTGCGCGCGGAATTCCCGGGTTTGCGCCGCGTGCCGCGCAACAAGCCATGGCCGCCGCAGTAGCGGCGCAGCTCGAAACCGCCGGCAGTCTGGTGGTCGAAGCCGGGACCGGCACCGGCAAGACCTACGCGTATCTGGTGCCTGCCCTGCTGTCCGGACGCCGCACGGTGATTTCCACCGGCACCCGTACCCTGCAGGATCAGCTGTTCCATCGCGACCTGCCGCGTGTACGTGAAGTATTGGCGGTGCCGGTGCGTGTCGCCTTGCTGAAGGGGCGCGCCAACTACCTGTGCCTGTACCGGATGAAGCGGGCCCGCGGTCTGCCGCAACTGCGCGGCCTCGACGAGCCGCTGCGTCTGGTCGAGGACTGGGCCCGGCGCACCGAGTCCGGAGAACTCTCGGAGCTTGGCGAATTCCGCGAAGATCAGGCGCTGACCCGGCAGATCACCTCGACTGCCGATAACTGCCTGGGCAGCCGCTGTGCCGACTTTGAGCGCTGCTTCGTGGCGGCAGCACGGCGCAAGGCGCAGGCGGCCGATCTGGTCGTCATCAACCACCATCTGTTGTTTGCAGACTTCCTGCTCAAGGATCAGGGCTTCGGCCAGATCCTCTCCGGCAGCGACGCCGTGATCGTCGACGAAGCACACCAGATTCCGGAACTGGCTTCGCAGTTCTTCGGCACCCGCGTATCCACTCGCCAGCTCCAGGAGCTGGCACGCGACGCCCAGCTGGAAGCGCAGAATTGCGGCGATCTGCCGGCGCTGTCGGACACGGCCCAGCGCCTGGCCGGCGACACCGCGCGGCTGGAAGCCGTATTTCATCGTGCTGCAAACCGGGTGCCGCTGGCACAGTTTCTCGCGAGCCCGGACGCTGCAATTGAAGTCGAGCGCACCGCGCAATCGCTGGCCGAATTGTTTCAGCATCTGCATCCGCTGGAGGAGCGCAACGCCGAGCTGGCCGCGCTGCTGGCACGAGCGCTGGCGCTACAGGAACGCTGGACCCACGTCTTCGACTCGGCGCACAGCGACGAAGAAGTGCGTTGGGCCGAGGCGCTGGCACGCGGCGGCAGCCTCAATGCGACGCCTATCGAGGTTGCTGATGGCTTTCAGCGCATGCGTGACGCGTATCCAGGTGCCTGGGTGTTCACTTCAGCCACCCTAGCAGCAGGCACGGATTTCGGTCATTACATCCAGCAGTTGGGGTTGGAACAGGCGCAGAGTCTGCAGCTTGACAGTCCCTTTGATTACTCCGAGCAGGCCCGCCTGTATCTACCGCAAGGGCTGCCTGAACCCAATGACCCCGGTTATTCGGTAGCGGTCGCCAACGCGGTGTTGCCGGTTATCGAAGCCGCGGCTGGCGGCGTTTTCGTGCTGTGTACCAGCCACCGCGCGCTGCGCGTGGTGGCTGAGCATCTGCGCGCGCGCATGCGCTATCGCCTGCTGGTCCAGGGCGAGCAGAGTCGCTCGGCCTTGCTCGACGCATTTGCCGAGGATGGCAACGCGGTATTGGTGGGCACCAGCAGCTTCTGGGAGGGCGTGGATGTCAAAGGCCAGGCCCTGCGGGTGGTGGTGATCGACAAACTCCCTTTCACCGCGCCCGGCGATCCGGTCTACGAGGCGAAACTGCAGGCGATCCGCAAACGCGGCGGCACGCCGTTCTTCGAGATGCAGTTACCAGAGGCCATCGTGCTGTTGCGGCAAGGCGTGGGCCGGCTGATTCGTGATCGCGCGGACCGCGGCCTGCTGATGCTCTGCGATCCGCGCCTGTTGTCCAAAGGCTATGGCCGCAAGGTGCTGGCCAGCCTGCCCGAGATGCCGATACTGCGCGAACTCCAGGCCGCGCAGGATTTCGCACGCACGCTCGCCGAACACCCGTGAACGAACTCCAATGAATATCTTGGCGCTGGACACTGCGACGGAAGCCTGCTCGGCCGCCATCCTGGTGGAGGGCAAGGTTCTCGCGCGCTACGAAGTGGCGGGCCGCAGCCATACCGAGCGGATGATCCCGATGGTGCAGGCGTTGATGGCGGAAGCCGGCCTGCGCTATACCCAGCTGGACGCTTACGTCTGCGGCATCGGCCCCGGCAGTTTTGCCGGCGTGCGCATCGGCCTCGGCTTCATGAAGGGTTTGGCGCTGGCAGCTGACCGCCCTGCGGTCGGAGTCAGCTCATTGGAAACGCTGGCATGGCCGGTACTCCAACGCGGTGCCACGCATGTCGTGACCACAATCGACGCCCGGATGGGAGAGGTTTACTTCGCGGGTTACGGCGCCACGGCCGGCGCTGAGCCTGTCCTGCTGATCGCCGAGCAGGTCTGCGCCCCCGAGCGCGCACCGCAGATGCCGTCTCATCAATGGCATGCCACCGGCACCGGCTGGGGCAGCTACGAACCTGCACTGCGTGCCGCAACCGGCGCTCAGTTGCTTGGCGTGGAAGGCACGGCACTGCCGCGCGCCGAGCACGCCTTGGCAATAGGTCAACTGCGGCTGGCGCTGGGTGCTGGTCAATCGCTGGATACGCTGGTGCCGCGCTATCTGCGCAACAAGGTCGCGCTAACCCTGCAGGAACAACAGGCCCTGCGCGCGCACAGCAACTGAAGGGCAACCGCCGGCCTGGCCGGACAGCCTAGAACAACACCAGATCGGCGGCACCGTCCGGCGGCGTTGATTGCGGCAACCAACCATAGCGGCTGCAGACCTTCATCTGGCCCAACGCCGCGTCCAGCGCACGTGCCGCCTTCCTGACACGCAGGTCGCGTTGCTCGTAGAACGCGAGTCCACCGTAGCCAGACTCGGTCTCGAATACCCAGGGAATGCTGCGCCAGGCATTCAGCGCACCTTCGACGTCACCCACACTCAAATGCTGGCGCAGCCTGGCCAGCTCGGCGTGGTAGGGCGCACCAGCGACGGCGTCCATGGCACAGGACAGCGCATCCGCGCTGCGCGTGGCCTGCTCGTGCAACCGCTGCAAGGCATGCGGCGGCGCTGGCACGGTATCGCGCGCCGTGTCTACAGCAGACCACGCAACACTGACGGGTACGTTCACCATGCCGTGACTCTCAGTCATATCTGCTTACTCCTACGTGAACATCAGCCCTGCGGTTGCACCGTGGCGACCGACGGTCGCCGACAACCGACTGCGCAACCCGCCCCCCCACCGGAAGCCCGGCGGGGTGCCTTCTGCCGCTGAATCAGGCACACTGCGCGTCCTTTTTTCCGGCCCTGCCGGAAAACTGTCTATGGCGGCCCGTGCCGGACCTCCGCGACGGCAAGCCGTGAACCCCGCCAGGCCCGGAAGGGAGCAACGGCAGCGGTGTAGCTGGGTGCCGGAATCAGCTGGTACGGGTCGCCACCCAAATTCCTGGGACCTGCGATTGATCGGGCGGGTCTTCCGCGATGCCTGGCAGCCCGCCGCTGTCGCGCGTGACGTCGCTCGGACGCGCGCGCTGGCCGCAATCGCCGCAATCCGCGACAATCGAGCCCCCTGTACTCCCCGGTTTCCGACCATGAGCTATCTCGCGCTCGCGCGTAAATATCGTCCGCATCGGTTCGAGGACGTCATGGGACAGGGCCACGTGGTCCAGGCTCTTTCGCATGCCCTGAACGGCGACAAGCTGCATCCGGCGATACTGCTGACCGGCACCCGGGGCGTCGGCAAGACCACGCTCGCACGCATCCTGGCCAAATGCCTCAACTGCCAGACGGGGGTCAGCGCCAATCCCTGCGGTCAGTGCTCGGCCTGCAAGGAAGTGGATCAGGGCCGATTCGTAGACCTGCTGGAGATCGATGCTGCTAGCAATACCGGCGTCGATGACGTGCGCCAGGTCATCGAGAACGCGCTGTATTCGCCGGCCAGCGGCCGCTACAAGGTCTACCTGATCGACGAAGTTCACATGCTGTCCAAAGCAGCGTTCAACGCACTGCTCAAGACCCTGGAAGAACCCCCACCGCATGTGAAGTTCGTGCTGGCCACGACCGACCCGCAGAAGTTGTTGCCCACCGTGCTCAGCCGCTGCCTGCAGTTCAACCTCAAGCGGCTCAGCGTTGCGACTATCCGCGAGCAGCTGGCCAAGGTGCTGGACGACGAGGGCGTTGCCTACGAGTTGCCGGCACTGACCGAGATCGCGCGCGCCGCAGATGGCTCCATGCGTGACGGGCTGTCGCTGGTCGACCAGGCCATCGCGTTTGCGGGCGGGGCCACGCTGCAGCGGGGGCCGGTGGAAGACATGCTCGGCACCAGTGGCCGGCAAACTTTGTTCGAGATCCTCAATGCGCTGGGATCCCGCAATACCGACGCACTGCTGGCCGCGATTCAGCGTCTGGAATCGCAGGCACCGGACTACACCGCCCTGCTCAGCGAGCTGGCCGGCCATCTGCAGCGTATCGCCGTGTTGCAGCTGCTGCCGGGCGCCCAGACCGAAGAAGACGAGCCTGCGCTGCTGGAGCTCAAGGATCAGCTGACGCCAGAAGATGTGCAGCTGTGCTACCAGATTGCGGTGAACGGCCGGCGTGACCTGCCGTGGGCGCCGGACCCACGCCTGGGGTTCGAGATGTGCCTGCTGCGGATGCTGGCCTTCCAGTTGGACGATACAGCGGCCACACCCGCCCCCACTGCGGCCGGCGGCGGCGCTGGACGCGCCACCCGTACCCACGCATCGCCGACGACGAATACTGCCGCCACAGCCCCTTCCGCGGCACCTGCACCTACGCTGACCGCAACAGCCGCACCGGTACGGCGCGTGCCCGCCGACGCCACCTGGCCTCAGCGCGTGGATGCGATGGCTCTGGACGGCTTCGAGCGTCAGCTCGCGCGTCACTGCGCTTGGTCATCCCGACAAGGCAACGTCGTACAGCTGACCCTGGATGCCAAAGCCAGGCACCTGATGCTTGAAGAGCGGCGCCATGCCATCGAAGCGGCGCTTTCTGCACAGCTTGGCGAACCGATACAGCTACAGATCGAGATCGGCACCGACATCGAATCTCCGGCGACGCTGCAGGAGCAGGCCGAACGTCAGCGCGAGCAGGCTGCGGAGCAGGCCATCCTGACCGATCCGGTCGTGCGTGCCTTTCGCGAACAGTTCGCCGCAGTCGTGCGCGGCGGGTCCATACGCCCCTTGGATTCTTGACCCTCTCGGGGTGGCAAAAGCGCCCCACATCGTTACAGGGGCAGCGCGGCACAGGTATCCACCTGCGCCCCCCCCGGCCCAACTACAGGAGACTTACATGAAAGGCGGTCCACTCGGCCAGATGATGCGTCAGGCCCAGCAGATGCAGGAAAAGATGCAGCGCGCGCAGGAAGAAATCGCACGCATGGAAGTCACCGGCGAATCCGGAGC
>JBFJKG010000112.1:0-6519 GCA_041635075.1 Solimonas sp. | reverse complement strand
GGCTCGCGTCCAAACAACGGCGCTACCCATTCCTCCAGGCGCGCATAGGCATCCAGCAGCACCGGGTGCGCGGCAACCATGCGCCGCCGCACGCCCAGCAGCGCAGCCACTTCCCTGGCTAACCCCAGGTAGCTGGCCTGAGCACCGCCGAGCAGATAGTTTTCACCGATGCGACCGCGTTCGGCAGCGGCAATCATTGCCCGGGCCACCTCACGGGCATGACAGAAACTGCCGCCACCGGGCGCCACTGCGGGCAGACGACGCCGCTGCACCAGACGAAAGATGCGCGACCAACTGTGCGTGTCGTAGGCCCCGATGATGTTCGACGGGTTGATGATCACAGCGCGCAGACCTGCCGCCAGACCGCGTCGCACCTCACGCTCGGCCAGCGCCTTGCTGCGAACATAGCCGATGGGTGAGTTGCTGCCACGGGTCGGCGTGTCCTCGCTCACGGTCCCCGCATGCAGGCCGTAGGCGACAATGCTGGAGGTGTGGATAAAACGGCGCGCCTTGGACTCAAGGGCTGCTTTAACCAGATTTCGGGTACCGCGCACGTTGACCTTGAGTTGCTCCACCTGCGCACGCGACCAGAGGCTGGTGTTGCCGGCAACGTGAAACACACAGTCGACGTTGCGGGGGATCAGCTTGTGCAGGCCACGGGCCTCGTTGATATCGCCAACCACACGTTCGACGTTCGCAAGACGCGAAAGCGCGGACAGGTCCGACTCCGCACGATGCAAAGCCACCACACGCCAGCCTTGGGCCAGCAACTCCTCGGTCAGATTGAGGCCGACGAACCCGGTAGCGCCGGTCACGAAGGCGGTCTTGGCCATACGGACACCTCCTTCCGCCCTGGGTGGTACAGCCAGTGTAATCACCCCGAGGCCGCTACGTCAGGTCTTGAGCACCTCGTCCACTGGCGCGGTGCTGCCCCATTGCTTGCATTGCGGACACTGCCAGAACATCTGGCGCGGCGAGAATCCGCAGTGGGTGCATTGATACCGGGGGGCCGACTCCATCAGCCGACGCAGCGCCGTACGCAAGCCTGCGGCCGGCTTGTCCAGACCCACGGCGATGACATTGGGCTGCTTTTCCAGCACCTCCAAGAACTCGGCCAGCACGGCGCGGCTGGGACGGGCCTGCAAGCCTTGCGCGAGGTGGTCCAGGGGATCCATGCCTTCCTCGGCCAGCAGCCGGGCCTCGGCAATGAACGGCAGGCTTGATGGCGAGATGTCCTTTGCATCCTTCAGAAAATGCAGATAGCCCTCGGCATCGCCGGTCGTTTCAAAGCAACGCCCCAGAGGTTCGATCACATCCGGAAGGAAACGCGCGTCCAATTCAAAGGCACGCAGATACGATTTGGCAGCGGCGTGATGGTCGCCTTCCGCCTCGAGCAGTGCACCCAGCAATAGATCGGCGCGGATGCAATTACTATCCTCGTCCAACGCCTTGCGTGCGCAACGCAGCGCCTCTGCCGGCTGCTTGGCACGACGCGCTTCATCCGCCAGTTCACACCAGTACTGGGCGATCACCGCCCGCTGGGATTCGCCCTTTGCGGCCTCCAGGCGACGCGCGGCCGTAATGGCCTGGCGCCAGTCATGCCCCTGCTCGGCAATGACCCGAATCTGATCCAGCGCCAGCGGCACATACTGACCCTGCGCAACCAGCTCCTCGAACGTTTTCTCCGCGCGATCCATGACGCCGGCACGCATGTAGTCCTGTGCCAGTTCCAGCTGGATTTGAGCGCGCATCTCGGCAGGAAGGCCGGTACGAGTCAGCAACGCTTCATGCACACGCAAGGCGCGATCAACCTCGCCGCGCTTGCGGAACAGGTTTCCCAGCGTGAGATGCAACTCGACCGTAGAGTGATCGAGCTCGGCAACCTGAGTCAGCGCGGCTACCGCCTGATCCGGATCCTCCGACGCAATCCGGCTCAGTAGCCCCCCCAGCTGCTCGGCATCGATGTCCGACACCTTCGGAGCCCGACTACCACGCGCCATCGCCCACCCCAAGGCAACCCCCAAGGGCAGCAGCAACCAAATGAACAGCGAATCGAGCACGCGCCGGATCAGCGCGGCTTGGCGTCGTCGTCGGCGACGCTGGCCACCGGTAGCGCGCGCAGATTCCGCAGTTCGCTTTCAGCATCGCGCAGCTGGCGCCGCAACCGTCCCACTTCAGCGCGCGACCGCAGGAGTCGCGTAGAAACCAGCATCAGGGTCAACAGCATGCCGAACAGAAAATCACCAATCAGGATGGCAATCAGCGGCAACTGAAACTCGCCCAGCAGGTAGTTGAAGCTGACCATCTGCGCATTGAAGTATCCGATGGACGCACCCAGCACCAGCATTACGATCAGGAGTATCGACAGCAGGACGCGTGCCATGGCGCTGCCCCTAGCCCAAGGCTGCGGTGACAGGCGCGGCCGCCGCAGCGGCAATCTCTTCGTGCAAGCTGGCGTTGACGCGCTCGCGCATTTCCTTGCCAGGTTTGAAGTGTGGAACACGCTTGGGCGGAATGTGCACGGGATCGCCGGTCTTGGGATTGCGTCCGACCCGAGCCGGCCGGTGGTGCAGCGCGAAGCTGCCGAAGCCGCGAATCTCGACCCTGTCATCACGTGCCAGGGCATTGCTGATCTGATCCAGCACCAGCTTGACCGCCAACTCCACATCTTTGTGCATCAGATGCGTCTGCTGGGCTGCGAGCTTCTCGATGAGTTCAGATTTGGTCATGGGTCAGCCAGGTCACGTTGCGATGTCGTAGGAAACACAAGCGGGCAAACAATAGAGAAAAAAAAGGGGCCACGCAAGCGTGACCCCCTCATTTTTCCCTGATATTTCGGGAAGATAGGCAACAAACTTAATCGTTGTTGTTGCCGCCCATCTGCTCCTTGAGGATATCGCCGAGGCTGGTACGGCCGGTGCTCGCATTGCGGCTGTACTCGGTGAGCGTCTCCTGCTCTTCCTGGATTTCCTTCTCGCGCACCGACAGCTGCACGATACGGTTCTTGCGATCCACGCCGATAAAGCGCGATTCCAGGCTGTCGCCTTCCTTCAGCACCTTGGTGGCATCTTCGACGCGGTCACGCGACAGATCGTTGGCCTTGATGTAGCCCTCGACGCCGTTGCCCAGGTCGATGATGGCGCCACGGGCTTCCACCGAGCGCACCGTGCCGGTCACCATGTTGCCCTTGGTGTTGGTGGCGATGAACTCGGTCAGCGGATCCTGCTCGACCTGCTTGACGCCCAGCGAGATGCGCTCACGCGCACCGTCGATGGCCAGCACCACGGCGTCCAGTTCCTGACCCTTCTGGTAGCGACGCACGGCGACTTCGCCCGGCTCGTTCCAGTCGAGATCCGACAGATGCACCAAGCCATCGATGCCGCCATCCAGGCCGATGAAGATGCCGAAATCGGTGATCGACTTGATCGCGCCATGCACGCGGTCGCCCTTCTGATGGTTCTGCGCGAACTCTTCCCAAGGGTTGGCCTTGCACTGCTTCATGCCCAGCGAGATACGGCGGCGTTCGCCGTCGATATCGAGAATCATGACCTCGACTTCGTCGCCAACCTGCACGACCTTGCCCGGGTTCACGTTCTTGTTGGTCCAGTCCATTTCGGATACGTGCACCAGACCTTCGACGCCAGGCTCGATCTCGACGAACGAGCCGTAGTCGGTGATGTTGGTGACCTTGCCGAACAGGCGGGTCTTTTCCGGGTAACGACGTTCGATGTCGCTCCACGGATCAGCGCCCAGCTGCTTCAGGCCCAGCGACACGCGGCGACGCTCGCGATCGTACTTGAGGACCTTGACTTCGATTTCCGCGCCAACCTGCACGACTTCGGCAGGATCCTTGACGCGCTTCCAGGTCATGTCGGTGATGTGCAACAGGCCGTCGATGCCGCCGAGGTCGACGAATGCGCCGTATTCCACCAGGTTCTTGACCACGCCCTTGAGCACCACGCCTTCCTGAAGGCTGGCGAGCAGGGTGTCACGCTCGGCGCTGTATTCGGCCTCGAGTACTTCGCGGCGCGAAACAACGACGTTGTTGCGAATCTTGTCGAGCTTGATGACCTTGAACTCGAGCGGCTTGCCTTCGAGGTACGAGGTATCGCGCACCGGACGCACATCGACCAGCGAACCCGGAAGGAACGCACGGACCGAGCCGATGTCGACGGTGAAACCACCCTTGACCTTGCCGGTGATGATGCCGATAACGGTTTCCTTGCCATCGAATGCCTTCTGCAGGCGTTCCCAGGTCTTGATCCGTTCGGCCTTTTCCTTGGAGAAGCGCGTCTCGCCAAAGCCGTCTTCAACGGTTTCCAGTGCCACTTCCACATCGTCGCCGGCGGCAACCATCAACTCGCCGTCAACCATGAACTCCTGGATGGGGATCACGCCTTCCGACTTCAGGCCGGCGTCGACAATCACCACATCAGGCTTAACAGCCAGCACACGTGCATTCACGATGGTGCCCGACTGCATGGACTGGCCGCCCTTGAGGCTGGCCTCAAACATCTCAGCGAAACTTTCGCTCATTCAATATCACTCGTTAGGTTGAACATCCCCACGCATCCTTGCTCGGGGGCCCGGTTGATTAAAAACGACGCACATCCTGTGCGGCGGCTTACCACTCCAAACACGAGAAAACACGACTAGACGTAGCGATACCGCTGCAATAGAGTCTCAATCTGAGTCAGTACCTGACCCGGAGAAAGCCCAGTCGTATCAACGACTTCCGCCCCATCTGCCGGCCGTAAGGGGGCAATGGAGCGGTTGCGGTCGCGCTCGTCACGCGCGCGAATATCTTCGCGAAGGGGCGCGAGTGTAGCCGCAATCCCCTTTGCACTCAACTGCTTGAGTCGGCGCTGGGCACGTTCGTCGGGGCTCGCATCCATGAAGATCTTGAGCCCGGCATCGGGAAATACGATGGTCCCCATGTCCCGGCCATCGGCGATCAGCCCCGGCGCACAGCGGAAATCCCGCTGCCGCTGCAGCAATGCCGCACGAACCTCGGGCGCAGTGGCGATCTTGGACGCCAGCGCGCCGGTGGACTCCTTGCGTACGTCGTGGGTCCAGTCCTCGCCATCGACGAGAATGGCCTCATCCTCTTCGGAGTCACCGGCAAAGCGGATTTGCAGGTTCGGCACCAATGCCGCAACGGTCGCGACGTCGTGCAAGTCCAGGGCGCGCTTGTGCGCCGCCAGTGCGAGTATTCGATACAGCGCACCGCTGTCGAGCCGATGCCAGCCCGTCAGCCGTTGCGCCAGCCACCGCGTGACCAGACCCTTGCCAACGCCGCTGGGGCCATCCACCGCGATGACGGGAGCGCTCATTCGGTCAGTTCACGCTCAACCGCAAGCCGGCGCCAGCGGCGAGATCGGCAAAGCCGGGAAACGACGTATTGACGTTGGCACAGTCCAGAATCCGGATCGGTTGCTCGGCACGTAAAGCGGCCATCGCAAACGACATCGCGATTCGATGGTCACCCAGCGAGTTAACGGTACCGCCGCGCATGCGGCCTCCGCAAACCCGCATGCCATCCGGTAGCGCAATCGCGGATATCCCCAGTTCACGCAGACCATCGCACATGGACTGTATGCGATCAGATTCCTTGACCCTCAATTCCTCTGCGCCGCTGACCACGGTCTCGCCATCGGCAAATGCAGCGGCAATAAAGATAGCCGGAAACTCGTCAATGCTCGCCGCTACCAGCTCCTTGCCGATATGCACCCCGCGTAGCCCGCCACCCCGCACACGGATGTCGGCCACCGGTTCACCACCAAACCGACGCGGATTCTGCAGTTCAATATCCGCGCCCATGGCCCGCAGCACGTCGATGATGCCGGTGCGAGTGGGGTTGACGCCGACGTCAGCAAGGAGCAACTCCGCCCCTTCGGTAATCGCCGCTCCCACCATGAAGAACGCAGCGGATGAAATATCGGCGGGCACTTCAATCGCCGTACCGCGCAAGCGCTGCCCTCCATTCAGAGCGGCGTAGCCTGCGCGCGCGTCGACGTCGACTCCAAAGGCACTGAGCATGCGCTCGGTGTGGTCACGCGACGCTTCGGGCTCAAATACCTCAGTCTTGCCCTGGGCATAGAGCCCCGCCAGCAGCAGGCATGACTTCACCTGCGCGCTGGCCACCGGCGACTGATAGCGAATCGCCTGCAGGTGGCCGCTCACCGGGCTGACGCGCAGTGGCGCGCGACCACCCGATTCTGCCGCGATCTGGGCCCCCATCTGCTGCAACGGCTCAATCACGCGCTTCATCGGTCGCCGCGACAGCGACGCATCACCCGTCAACGTACTGGCAAAGGACTGGCCGGCCATCAGCCCCGCCATCAAACGCATCGAGGTTCCGGAATTGCCCAGGTCCAGCGGCACCGGTGCGGCCTTGAGACCCTGCATACCGGCGCCGTGTACCCGCAGCGCAGTGGGGCCCAGCATTTCGATCCGCACACCCATCGCCTGAAATGCCTTCATCGTCGCAAGGCAGTCTTCGCCGTTGAGGAAGCCGGT
>JBFJKG010000111.1:0-6615 GCA_041635075.1 Solimonas sp. | reverse complement strand
CGCCGCCGGTAGTTGTCGACCACCAAAGCCGTACGGTCGAGCGGGCAGTCCTCGAGCCGCAGCGCGCGCAGCAGATACTTGCTGTGTCGCGACTTGATGATCGACTGATCGGAAAGCAGCAAGGATCGTTCGCATTGCGTGACGATCCCAGCCAACCCCTCCAGAGGCATATGGCCATCGAACGAGATGACAACGCAGGAGAACAGGCCACGCAGCACCTGCAGCAGCTTCAGAAACTCATCGAAGTTGATCGCCGGCCGCCCGACCAGATCTTCCGGCAGGCTCAACAGGTAAAGCCCACTGGCGTGCTTGGAAAATGCGGTGTCGATCAACGTCTGATCGCAGCGGTAGACATCGTTGACCGCATCCAGAACGCTGTAGGCCTGATTGATATTCAGGAAAATCGCGCCGGCACCCGCCGGCGTGGCAACATCGAGAAACAGGACCGGCTCGGACTTCGGCAGCGACTCGACGATTGCCAACGCCAGGTGCTCGGCGACAAACGCGATGCTGTCATGCGGATGGCCCGAGAACACGCCGAACATCTGACCCTGCTTCTGTTGCGACCGCGTGGTCGGCGTGCTTCGCCGCAGCAACTTGGTCAACAACGCCGCCACATCGCTTTCGTCACGCCGCAGCACGAAGAAATCACGGGCACCGGCACGCATGGCCGCCAGCACGATGTCGGGATTGCTGTCGGCGCCCAATCCCGCCACCGGCAGATCGGGCAGACGCTCGGCAAGGCGTTCCATCATGCTCAGCCGCATGTCCAGGTTCGAGGCCTCGAACTGGAAGAAGACCACATCAACCCGGCCCATCATTTGCACGCGCTCAACCAAGTCCTCCGCATCCAGCGGGCGGATCAGCGAGAACTCAGCCGTCGAACCGGCGGAATTCTCCAGCCAGCTCAGATAGACGGGATCGTCGGCAACGACTACAGCCTGGGTTTTCATTAGGAGACCTGGCGAACGGGAACCGTAGGATTCTAGCGGCTGAACCCGGCGTCAAAGTCGCCGTTCTCCAGAAACACGTTATAGGCGGCACTGCGGCGCTGCTGGTCGTACTCCGAACCGGGCAGCTTCGGCTGGGTTGCACCCCGCGCCATCGGCCGCACCAGATGCGGCGTCACCACCATGATGAGTTCCTTGTCCTCGCGCTGCACGTTCAGCGACTTGAAGAAGGCGCCCAGCACGGGGATATCGCCGAGCCACGGCACCTTGTTCACATTGTTGGCCAGCGTGGAGCTCACCAGGCCGGAAATCAGGAAACTCTCGCCATCGCCCAGCTCGATCGTGGTGTCGGTGCGCCGGACGGTGAGCGCCGGCACCGCGACGCCACCGACCTGGATACCGGCGGAGAAGTCCAGATCACTGACCTCGGGTGCCACTTTCAGTGCGATGCGATTGCGCGAGAGTACCGTCGGGGTCAGCGACAGGCGCACGCCGAATTCCTTGTATTCGATGGAAATGCCGCCGGAGGTGGCGCCACCCTGGCTGACCGGTACCGGAAACTCGCCACCGGCAAGATAGGTCGCGGTCTGGCCGCTGGTGGCGACCAGGCTCGGTTCCGCAAGCGTGCGCGCAAGTCCCTGGCCCTCGAGCAGACTGAGGATGCCGAGGATGCCGCTGGACGCATCACCGACCACCAGATTGAAGGCATCACGCAGCGGCACAAAACCCGAAGCGCCGGAAATGGCATAACCACCGCCCGTGGTCTGACTGACACCCGCCAAGCCGCCGGGGCCGACGATGCCGCCCACGGTGCCGCGATTGACGAGGACATTTAGACCGTAGCGCTGCAATGTGCTGCGGGTCACCTCGGCGATGCGCACCTCGGTCATGACCTGGGATTCCAGATCGACCGCGCTGCTGTCGGCGATCTGCCCTTCCTTGGCCGTCTGCGCAGCCAGCTTCGCACGGCGGTGCGCCAGCAAGTTCGGCAAGTGGCCCTCGAGCCCACGGCCCTGGTCGATACTGGCACGCGCCAGTTCCGCATCCGGTGGGCCGTTGCGCAGCGGATCCTTGACCGCTCCCACGCGCACGCGGTACTCGCGGGGCTGATTGCTGCCCTTGGTCCAGATCATCAGGCTGGTGATGCCGTACTTCTTGCCACTGATCAGCAACTCGCGCCGATTGACGATGTTGACGTCGGCAATGTCGGGATTGCCAACGGCGACGCGCGCGACCTCGGCGTTGGCGCGGTGCAGCTTGTGGGTGCCCTGCTCGACCAACAACACGTTGGCATCAGTGACGGCGAACGCAGTCGCGCTGAACAGCAGCACGAAGCAGCATTGAATGGCGCGAATCAGCACGGTGTTCATGGGAGGTTCGCCTTATCTCGTGGAGACGGTTTCGCGCTGGGCACCACGGATCACCTCGATCCGGGCCTGACTCGGTGCGGCCGACTGTTTAGTGGGCGGTGGCTTGATCCGCGCCAACTCATCCAGGCTGATGGCCTTATCCGGCGCAGTGCTGGAAGTGTCGGCAACCGTGACCGCCGCTTCAGGCGCCGCGCCGCCCTCCGAGGAGGCGACATTCTGACTATGGAGCGCCAGCCGCAGGTCGCCCAGGCTGGCACCGAGCATCAGCTTGGTGGTATCGGTGTCCGGTACCGCCAACACCGCCGTCCTTACCCGCGAAGCCTTGCGCGCGCCGTCCTCGTCGCCCTTGAGGCCTTCCGGTCGGTCAATGATGCGCTCTTCGTACGCCAACACCCGCACCCCCTCAAGCAGCACTCGGGACTGCGGCTGTTCGATGCCGGCACCGCCACGCAGGAACAGCAGCAGGTCAACGACGTCGCCGGGGCGCACGAATCCGCCCACCGCCACCACATCATTGATCTCTACCGATACCGCCTGATGGCCTGGCGGAATGATGCGCGCCAGCACATTGCCTTCCTTGAAGTAGCGCTGCGTCACGGGCGCACCCGCGTCTATATCCACCAGCGGCACCTTGCCGATCACATCTTCAAGATTGGTATAGGGGCTCGCAGGGCGCACCGAGACCGGAACCAGAGCCACCGCGTCACGGGCTATCGGCTTGTAGGCCGACAGCGGAGTAACGGCGACCACCGCTAGGAAGTGCTCCGCCTGCTGCTGGCGTACCTGCTGCTGTGCCTCGTCGGCCTTGGCCGCGTAGTTCTTGCTGACCTGAAAGCCAATCGCCGCCAGCACGATGGCCAGCAACACGGCGATGACGGCTATGACCTTGAGCGCTGTACTGCTCATCGACACTCTCCCTGCGAACTACATCAATTGCGGCCGCGCTCAGACACGCGCGGTCGCGGACGCGGTCAGGCGCTCCGGCAACGGGGGCACACTGCCGACAATGAAAATATTCAGCACCGGAAACAAGGGGCTGGGATCGAACATATCGAAGTTCAGGGTAACGGTAATGGCATCACTGTCAGGTGGGCAATTGGCACTGCCAGCCCCACACAGCGTAACGCCTACGCGCTCGCCGCTGTCGCCAACAACCCGAACGCGCTGACTCGGAGGCATCCAGCTGAGTGCGCGCGTCGCAGCCGCGCGGGCATTGCTCTCGCGTAGCGAGTCTGCGCCCGGAGCGCCGGGATCAACCTTCACCGCGGCCTCGGCGGCCTCCTGTACCGCGTAATGCAGCGACTGCTGCAACACGAATACGTAGGAATAGACCACCGTGCCATACATCAGCATGAAGAGGATCGGAAAAACGAACGCAAACTCGACCGCCGCCGCGCCCGATTGGCGCCGCCGCGCACCGCTACCGCTTTGCAGTCTAAGTCCGCGCATTCCTTACGCTCCGCCCAGCAACCAAGGACCGCCCGCAAGCTCAATCAAGAAGCCCAAGGCCAGAGCCGGTACCACCGGCAGACGCGCCGCGCGCCTGCCGCGCACCATGGCGGTCGCGGCCATCAATCCCAGAACGAGCAAGCCTAACAGGTTGGCCTCCAGCGCTTCGACTCCACCCAGCACTGCGCTGAATACGAAGGCGCACTTGACGTCGCCCGCACCCACCTGCCCCACCGCGTACCCTGGCAGCCACATCGCCAGCGCGAGGACCGCGCCAACGCCGCTGCTGCCAGGTTCAGGCCAGCACCCCGACCCGTAGTTGAGGACGCCCGCCACTACCAGCATCAGCAGGACCGGTAGCAACGCCAGATTCGGCACGCGGCGCCAGCGTATATCCACGGCGGCCAGCATCAATGCCCACGCCGCCAGCAGCGCCAACAGGACGAATCCCGGCTGGGCGCATGCCGCCATGCCGAATATGGGGCGGTCGCGGTTACGTCGCCGTGCCGCAGGCCGACGGGCTGGTCACGCAATCAGCGACTTGCTGGAACAGGCCTGACAGGCCCTGATCACCACCCAGCACGAGCAGCACGGCAATCAGTGCAACTGCGATCAGGCCCACGATCAGACCGTACTCGACGGCGCTGGCACCTTCTTCGTCACGGAGAAACTTGTAGAGCGACTGCAACATGGCAAAACTCCTTCCTTGAATACGCGGCTATGGGTGCCGTACAAGTACTATGTGCGGACAGTCAGGAAGCGTCAAAGCTCGCTGCGATGCGCTTTGCTACCGCTCATCCGCTGATGCCGCTGCTCGTCGATCTCCCGGTACAGAGCCTCAAAGTCGCCTTGAACAATGCCAACCTACGCAATTGGTGACCTGCAGGGGTGCGCTGGCGGCCTGGACCGGTTGTTGCGGCGCCTCAACTTCGATGCTCACCGCGACCGCCTGCTGCTCACCGGAGACCTCGTCGCGCGCGGGCCCGATTCGCTTGCCACCCTGCGACGGATACGGTCGCTCGGCCCCGCCGCGGTCACCGTGCTCGGCAACCACGATCTGCATCTGCTGGCGCTGTGGCGCGGCCATGGCCGCAAGCCCGCCAGCGCCGACCTGCTACCCATACTCCAGGCTCCGGACGGCGACGAACTCCTGAACTGGTTGCGCCGCCAGCGTCTGGCCTACCGCGACACCACGCATAACCTGCTGCTGATTCACGCCGGCCTCGCGCCACAATGGACACAGCAGCAGGCATTGCGGCTGGCGCGTGAGGTCGAAGCCGCGCTTCAGGACGACCGCCGGCTCGATCACTTTCTGAGCCACATGTACGGCGATCAACCAGCCCGCTGGCGGGATTCGCTGCGCGGGAGTGCGCGACTGCGTTGCATCGTCAACATCCTCACCCGCGCCCGCTACTGCAGCGCTGACGGCGAATTTGAGTTTCGACAAAAAGGGGCGCCTGGCAGCCAGCAGCCTGGCTGGCTACCGTGGTTTCAGGCTCCCGGCCGACGTACTCGCCGCACGCAGGTGGTCTTTGGTCATTGGTCGACGCTGGGGCAGGTCCAATGGCCCGCATCAGGTGTGCATGGCCTGGACACCGGGTACGTTTGGGGGGGCGCACTCACCGCCCTGTGCCTGGACGATGGCCGTCTGACCTCGGTGCGCGCCCGCCCCGCCCGGCGGAATGCTGATTAGCGTCAGCGCCGTAAATCCAAGCGAGTCGCCATCCGCCAGCTGATAAAGCGGCGGAATCCGATTGTTTTGGCTCGCAATTTGGTGTTAGCTCGACCGAGCCACATTTACGAACCATTTCCTTCGGAGCGCCAGATGCCCTCTGGTGGCCATCCCGTCATCCCGGACGCCTGAAACGATCGCCGGGGGCTCCCGCAGTCCTTTGAATTTATGAGCAATAACCTCGTCTACATCGTCATGGATAGCTGCCGCTACGATAGCTATCTGGCCGCCAAACGCCCGAACATGGATCGAATCGGGGTCGGCGAGCGCCGCTACGCGTACGCCTCCTGGACCTCGCCCTCGCACTACACCTACCTGATGGGCATGATCCCGCATGACAATCCTCAGGGCGTGTTCGCCTCCGAGGTTTACAAGAAGGACTTTGGCAAATGGGTGGATCGACTCGGGATTGAAGGTCTGGCCTTCAAGAGCTTCGTGCCGCAGCTGTCGCTCCCGAAAGTGCTGCAGGACCACGGCTATCGCACGGTGGCCCGGGTCTCGATGCCGGTGCTCAACCCAACCTCGCAGCTGAACAAGTACTTTGACGACTACCGGTTGATGGCCAACCACAATGATTTCGCCGGCATGGTCGACGAAATCGAGTTCTATGACGACGAGCCTCAGTTCTTCTTCCTGAACCTCGGCGAAACCCACTATCCCTACATGCTGGACCCCAAGGGTCTGCCGCATATCTCGGGCGTGCATGGGGTGTACAAGCGTATGGATGATGATCTGGGCGGCCAGACCGAGGAACGATTCTTCGACGACGCGCAGATGAAGATGCTGCACCAGCAACAGATCCGCTGCGTCGAGCATGTGGATGGCATCCTGGGCACCTTGATCGAGAAGGCACCGGCGAACACGCATTTCGTGATCACCGCCGATCACGGTGAATGTTTTGGCGAGGGCGGCTACTTCGGGCACGGTCCGATCGTCCACGACAAGGTGCTGGAAGTGCCCTTTCTGGAAGGCAAGAAACAATAAATCTATCGTCGCGTAGGGTGGGGGCCCGACGCGGGACAGGAGTGCGGTGACGTGAACAGCTTCAAGCTACTGGGAATCATGCCCGCGGATCTGGCGCATCCGGGCATCGCGCTGGCGCTGGCGCGCTCGG
>JBFJKG010000110.1:0-6682 GCA_041635075.1 Solimonas sp. | reverse complement strand
TCGCGATCCTGTATGGCATCGAATGGACGCGTCGCGTGGGTGTCAGCACCGGGGTCAGCTATCGGCGAACGATCAACGTCCTGTTTCGCGTTTCCCAGCTGATCGCGCTGATCTACGGAGGCCTCAGTTTCGGGTATCTCGCAGTTGCGCCGGAAATGGCCAGTAGCGACGTTGCCGGTACGTTTCGCTTACGCGGCATCGAATGGGCCATCTTTGCGCCGGTGCTGGGTTCGGCCATCATTGTGGCCACGGTGGGTGTGCTGATCGTGCGCTTCACCCGACGCGACAAGGCTGAGCTGGTGAGACTCAACGCACTGTCAGTTGCCACCCCGTTCCTGCTGGCGGGATTGGTGGTCGAGACACAACTGGTGCCGATCGTCGTCGCGTTCGGCTTGTTGGTATTCCTGTCGGGTTCGGTGCGCTACCTCATCATCCACAATCATCGTGGGCGATCGATGCGACAGTTTCTGTCACCTGAAATTGCACGGCTGCTGTCCACCGAGGGTGTTGAACGCGCGATGCGTCGTGAGCGTCGTAACATCAGTGTCGTGTTCTGTGATCTGCGAGGGTTCACAGCCTATGCCGGGGAGCTGCCGTCGGCCGAGGTGATGGAATTGCTGGAGCGGTACTACCGACAGGTGGGCAGTATCGCCAGCGTCCACGGCGGCACGGTCAAAGACCATGCGGGCGACGGCGTGCTGATCCTGGTGGGCGCACCCTTGCCCGACAGCGACCACGCCCGCAAGGCGGTGCGTCTGGCGTTGGCGTTACGGGAGCAGTTGGGCGAGTTTCTGCTGGAGGCGGCGCCGGCACTGAGCGTGGGCATCGGTGTGGCCACCGGCGAGGCGACGGTAGGCGCCATACGCGCAGCGGGCCGGCATGAATATGTGGCGGTTGGTACGGTGGTCAATCTGGCAGCGCGTCTATGCCAGCGCGCGGGTGCTGCGGAGGTGCTCGCCGACCATGCAACCGTGAGCGCCCTGCCCGAGACGGGGTTGAGCGCTGTTAAGGCCGACGAGCCTGAAACGTTCAAGGGCTTTTCCGCGCCAGTACCGGTTTACCGGCTTGATCACATTGAGTTCGCGGCACCGGAGCAGGCAGGCCGGCGCCGCGCTCAGAAGGCGTTGTAAGCCGGGATCAGGGTGTTGCCGGTCTGCCGCTGCCGAGGCTGCGCTCGAGATGTTTGCAGGCTTTGCTGTCCGGTTGATCCTTGCAGCGCTGCTCCAGCCGAGCGTGGCGCTCCTGCAATCGTGCCGCGCGCTCGGCCTTGCACTTCTCAGGATCAGCATCACAGGCGGCCTTGCGCGCCTCGCGCTTGGCCTTGATCTTTTCGCACTTTTCGGGGTTCTCGGCGCAGCGCTGCTCTAGTTTCGCGCGATGTTCCTGCAATCGCGCAGCGCGTTCGGCCTTGCACTTCTCCGGGTCGGCGTCACAGGTGGCCTTGCGTGCCTCGCGCGCGGCTTTCATCTCTTCGCATTTATCGGGGTTCTCGGCACAACGAGCATCACGCCTGGCCTTGAGGGCCTCGCAGTCCTTGGGGTTATCGGCGCACCATTGCGCTCGGGGGTTGGCGGCGGTGGGAGTGGGTGGGGCCACCTGGGCAAGTGCCGCGCCGGCCGAAAGCGCCAGCAGCAGTACGGCGGACCTTAGATAACCTGATTTCATCGTCTGTTCTCCAAATGAGGCATCGGGCCTCGCATTAGGAACAGTGCCGATGCCCCGATTGGGTTGACGTTGCGGATCAGCGGACTTCAGGCCCAGCAGACCACCACCTGCCGCGGGCCTTGGTAGGGCAGCCGACCATGACCGGTGGAGTTGTTGTCGATGGCAACGACGTCGCCGCGTTTCCACGAGACGATGGCCAGATTCTTCCAGATGGCGGTGCGCACGGCTTCAAGATCGGCGTCTGCGATTTCCTGTCGATCTGCCCAGGTCACGTGCATGGCCTGATCCTCCGAGCTGTAGCGTAGTCGCTTCCAGCCCACCAGCAACGAGGAAAACAGCCACAGGCCGATGTGTCGCGGTGTTGGGCGCAGCCGCGCGATGCGCTTGAACTCTCCCGGCGCCGCAGACAGGTGAAACACCTGTGAGTGATTGAACCAGACCGGTTCGCCGGTTTCCGGATGGGGGCGCATGGCATCGTGTTCGCTGATCAATGCCAGGCGGTCATTATCCTTCCAGATCACCTCAAATCCTTCGCGCGCCGCGACGCGCTCGACTTCGGTGTGGTCTGTGGTGCCGAACATCTCGTCCCAACGTTTGAGCTGGAACAGGTCGCCGCCGCGTTCGGCAGGACCGCTGTAGTTGCGGATGATGCGGATGCGCCTGGATTCAAAGCGTGCACGCACCGCTGACGGCAGGTCGCGCCAGACCTTGCGGAAATCGACCAGCGGCGTCTCGCCGGATCCTTCTTTCGGCTCGATCAGGCAGCTGAAGAAGATGCGGTGCGGTGGCGTGCGCGTAAACGTCATCTCGCAGTGTTCGGGGATGGGGTAGTGACCCGGCAACTCGCTGGCCGAGAATACGTAGCCGCCGGGCGTCATCGCGTCGCGCGGGGATGTGCCGAGATATTCATTTTTCAGCTCCGGAGCCACGGCTCGCGCCACCGTCTCCAGATCGGATTCCCCCGACACACCAAACCCGCGAAACAGCAGTGCGCCGTGCTCACGCAGGTTTGACTGCAGCCACTCGGTGTGCCCCCGCAGCCAATCGGCCAGCGCCGCTGGCGTGGTGGCCGTGCCCGGCGTTACCAGCAGCGGCAAGGAACCTGAGCCGCCGGCCACTTTTCCAGTCTGGATGGCATCGGCATTCCGGGTCTGTTCAAGAACTGCGTTCATTGCTTAAGCCTCATCGCGTCCTGCGGCCAATTCCGCTTCGTGCTGCTGTACAGCGGTCCTGAGTTGCGAAATATTCTCGCGGAGCATATCGGCAACCAGTTCGTCCGTGCGCGGATCCTTCAGCACCTGCTCGACCACGCGCAAGCCGGCGTCGATCACCGATTCCACAATGTCATCATAGAACGGCAGGCGTCGCAGCCGGCCAGCCTGTTTATCCTCACGCAGTTTCTCCACGATCATTGCACGGAGCTCGCGCTGATTCTCCTCAAGCGCCCGCGAAATGTTCTGGGTGTAGGTGCCTTTCCCAAGAACATCGGCCACGCGCTCCAGGACGGCAACCGTGATCGCGCCGCTGATGGACTGCACCACCGCGTTCTTGAGCCGGTTTGTAAGGCGATAGGTAAAGTCATCGCCTAGCGCTCGATCCGCCGCGCGGCCCACGCGCGCCACCAGCACAACGATACGCAGGACTCGAAACAGGCGGAAGGCGCGCAACAACGGATGCGCCACCGGAATCATGCCGAGTATTTCGTACCAGTTGCGTGCAAGAAATCCGCTGGCCCACGCCGACTGCCGCCAGCGCCAGGCAAACTCAATTGCAAATATGCCGCAGAGCGCAAGATCGACGGCAACGATCAGCTCACGCTCGGCTGCCGTGACCGGGCCCCAGGTTTCATATGCGAGCAGGCCTACCGAGAACACGGCTAGGGCAAGCATGATCCAGTCGAGCGCTGGGACACCGCGAAGCTTTTTCAGCTGGCTGCGAAGACTCATGCGGAAAATAATACCTGTGTCGCGCTAGTGCAGCGCATCGGAGTCACCGCTGTCGGCATCCGCCGCAGTCTGCGCTACCTCGATGCGATTGCGCCCGTTGCGCTTGGCCCCATACAACGCTTCGTCGGCGCAGTGCACCAGCTCGGAAACGCTACCGCCGGCCTGTGGCGTACGTGCCGCAATACCTGCGGAGATCGTGGCGCCGATGGCGCTTTCCTCAACTTGACGCCGAATGGTCTCGGTCAACGCGACCGTCGCGGCGAGGTCGGCGCCGGGAAGTACCAGCACAAATTCATCGCCACCATAGCGCGCTGCCAGGTCGTCCGCGCGACGCAGACCGTGCGCGAGTATGCGGCCCAGTTGTTTGAGCACGTCATCGCCGGCCAGGTGGCCGTATCGGTCGTTGTAATGCTTGAAGTTGTCGACGTCGATGACCACGACCGCCAGCGGGCGTTCGGCCGCCAGGCACCAGGACCAGGCCTGATCCAGGTAGTCATTGAGCCGGCGCCGATTCGCCAGTTCGGTCAGGCCATCGATGTGCGCGACGACATCCAGCTGTGTATTGGCGTGCTCCAGCGCTTGCGTCCGTTCCGATACCAGGCGCTCCAGCTTCTGGCGTTCACGTTCGAGTCGCGCGGCGCGGCGGCGGCTGCCCCAGAGCGTCAATGCAATAACAGTGATGACCGCGAGCACGATCCATAGCGCCCGCGCCCAAAGGCTGCGGTACCAGACGGCGTGTATGCGGAACACATAAGGATCGATCTGGCTGACCTTGCCGCGGTTGTCCATCGCGCGTGCCTCGAACCGGTATTCGCCGGGCTCAAGGCGGTTGTAGGTATAGACGCGCGACTCAGACCATTCGGAGAAACGATCCGAAAAACCCACAAGACGCGCCTGGTAGCGGGCGCCGCCCTCGCGGAGGTAGTCGGGTAGCGAAAAACGAAAGCTCAGGCCAAAGAGGCCCTGCGTATGGTCCGGTGGCTGTTTCGGAACCAGGGGCAGGCGGGTGCGTTCATCGCTGTCCGCACTGATGTACTCGACGGCGCGCAGTTGCAGGCGAGCCGAACGTCCTCGGTTCAAGGGAGTTGCGCTGCGGTTGTAGCTCAGTATTGCGTCTCCGGTCGCCAGCAATACCTGATTGCCGTCACCGTCAACACTCAGTTCCTCGATTCCGCCGCGAAGGATGCCGCCGACCGGCTCGCGCTGCCAGCTGCCGTCGCGGGTGCGCAGATAGACCCGGTTGTAGCTGTAGGCCCAGAGATCGCCATTGGCGGCCGACCTGATCTGCAACCAGGTGTTAGGTGGCCTGACCGCTTCCAGGCCACCGAGTTCCACACGCTGAAAGCGAGTGCCGTTCCAGATAAAAAAGCCCTTCTCGCTGGTGGCAAGCAGCTGTCCGTCGGCAAGCGCCGATACGGAGGCGCCCGCGATGCGACCATAGACAATTCCGTGCGCCTCACCCATCGCGTCATGACTCAGGACTTCGGCGTAGTCCTCACTCAGGCGTAGATGGCGCAGGCCGTCACGCTCGGTCCCCAGCCACAACTCTCCTGGGGCGGTTTCAAGCATCGAGGTCACCAGCAGATTCTGGCCGGGGGCCGCCTCCATGATCAGCCGCCACTGCGAACCTTCCCGGCGCAGGATCGACAGTCCCATTTCGCCGCCAACGAAGACGATCCGGCTGTCATGTTGCGAGCGTCGGAGTATGCGCGGGTAGACGCTGGAACCTGTGATGGCGCGTGCGCCGCGGCGATCGATCAGCTTGACCGCATACGACTCGGCCAGCATCGCAGTGTCGGCATCGAGTTCCAGCAGATCCCAAGCCTCGTGGGCGCTCCAGTCGCGTCGCTCGAAGCGGAGCCCGCCGGCGCCCTCGACGATCGCCTGCACTCCGGCACCGGTCAGCGCATACCAGCGACCGGCCCACCGCTTGAGGGCGTGTACCGTGCCGTTGAGGCCGTGCTCGGCGCTGATCACGGTCCAGCGCGATGGCCATGAGATATGAATTGCGGCTTCGTTGTCCACCGCCAGCAGGCCGCCGTCGCGGGCGCGCGTGACGCCTGAAAGTATGCCGCTGGAAATGCTCAGGCGCTGCAACTGTCGCGCCGCCGGGTCAAACAGATACAACGAACCGTCATCCGCAGGCAGCGCGTAGACGCCGTTTTCCAGCGCGCAAGCCTGCGAGAACACCGAGGCCGGCGGTGTCCCGGGGGGCATCGGGTAATCCGTCACCTGGTTCTGATCGAAGCGCTGCCAGCGGCCATCGCGTCGCAATGCCAGCAAGGCGCCGTCGGGAAGGGCCAGGAACTGATAGATCAGATCATTGAACTCGGCGGTACCGGGCATCTTCTGCCATTGCCCCTGATCAAACTGTCTCAGCCCCTCGCCGCGGAACTGCAATACCGTGCGGTCCCGGTATTCCGTGATGGCGCCAAAGCTTCCCGGGTGTCGCCACAACTGTACGGTGTTGCTGGCGGGGTCATAGCGGAACACATGCCGGAGCGCGCGGAAATAGACGCCATCCTTGGCGATGTGCAGATCCCAGATATCGGCAAAGGACTCCCCCTCCAGGGCAGGGTGAGCCAGTGGCGTTAGATCATGGAAGACCTCCCTGCCGGTGGCGTCGCGGTCAATGTATCCGAAGACGTTGTAGCCGCCGACGTAGATGCGCTGCATGCCGTCCCAGGCCAGCGTACGCACCATGTCGTTGTTGGGCATGAGCACCTGAGACCAGCGGGCGCCATCAAAGATAAGCACGCCATCAGCGTTGGCCACATACACGGTCGCGGTGGCGTCTTGGGCGATGGCAAAGTTCTGAGGAAACACCTCCAGGTCCGGCTTGAAGCGGGCCATGGGTGGGTCGCCGGTGAGGGTAGTGAGTGCTGAGGCCGAAGCAACACCGCCAGATAGCAGGCAACCCAATAAGCTCAGACAGGCACAAGCCACAACGTGCAGCCGCATCCCTGAGGGACGCGGGTTGGCGTCTCGATGCAGCAAATGAACCCCCCAGTCCGGAATATCGGTCTCGTATGCCTAACTGCCGGCTTTGACTGATTGTAGGCCGATCAACG
>JBFJKG010000109.1:0-6790 GCA_041635075.1 Solimonas sp. | reverse complement strand
TGGCAGGCGCTGGCGGGCTTGCTGGAAGGCGGGCTGGCGTTGTTGCCCCGGGTGCCCGCCGTAGCCGAGCGCCGTTCCGATGAGCGCTGAAACCCAGCTTGCAGCCGAGGCGGCGCTCACGCAGCGCTTCCTGATCGATTATCCGCACGAGGCGGCGCAGCTGATGGAGGGCATGGCCGCAGCCGATGCTTCCGCGCTGCTGGCCGCTCAGCCGGCGCACGTGGCCTTGCCGGCCTGGCAGGCGCTGGCGCCGGACGTCGCGTTGCAAGTGCTCGACGGCCTTCCGCAGCCAACGGCGCAGCATCTACTTGCAGAGTCTGAGCCCGTGGTCAGCGTTGCGGTACTCAGCCAGCTGGCGCCGGACGTGCGCGAGGCCTGGCTGCAGGGTCTGAACAAGGACGTGGCCCATGAATTGCGCGCACTGCTGGCGTATCCGGACGATAGCGCCGGCCGCATGATGGATCCGCGAATCAGCCCGTTGCGCGGCGCCATGAGCGTAGCCGAGGCTATCGAACGCCTGCGCCAGATTCCGCGCGAAGGCCTGCGCGAGCTGTTTGTCGTGGATGACGAAGGCCGGCTGGCAGGCCGGGTGCAGGTCCAGGACCTGGCGTTGGCCGCGCGCGATCTGCCGCTCAGCGACATCACCCGCAAAGTGTTGGCGGTTGCCAGCGATCTGGACCCGCGGGAGGAGGTGGTGGAAACCCTGCAGGCGCATCCGATTACCGGCTTGCCGGTAGTCAACGTCAACGGGCGCTTTGTCGGGGTTATCCGCCACGCCGAACTGGTTGCGGCGTTGGAGCAGGAAAGTAGCCTCGATATCCAGACCATGGTGGGCGCGAGCCCAGACGAACGCGCGTTGTCTTCGCCGTTGTTTGCCGTCAGAAAGCGCCTGCCGTGGTTGCAGATCAACCTGCTGACGGCGTTTCTGGCGTCCGCTGTTGTTGGTCTGTTCGAAAGCACCATCGCTCAGTTCACCGCGCTGGCCGTGCTGCTGCCGGTGGTCGCGGGGCAGTCGGGCAATGCCGGCGCTCAGGCCATGGCAGTAACGATGCGAGGGCTGGTACTGCGCGAGATCAGTCTGCGCCATTGGCCGGCAGTGGTCGGCAAGGAGGCGCTGACCGGGCTGGTGAATGGTGTGGCGATTGCCGTCACTACTGGCCTCGGTGTGTATGCCTGGAGCCGCTCGTGGGCGTTGGTCGGTGTCATCATGCTGGCCATGGTCATCTCAATGCTGGCCGCGGGGCTGTCCGGGGCGTTGGTACCGATCCTGCTGCGGCGCTTTGGACAGGATCCGGCCACGGCCTCGTCCATCATCCTGACGACGGTTACCGATGTTGTTGGCTTCTCGTCATTTCTCGGCATAGCGGCCGCGTTTGCGCCATTGCTGGCCCAGTCCTCGTGATGGACTCTGGAGCGGTCGGGGCTTTGCAGGTTGGCGACAGAGGTGCGGATATCGGGTAACGTTAACCGAGCCTTCCGACGGGCAAGCGTCCGCGGACCTAAGATTGATAATGTCCATTGTTGCGTGGTCTGCAGACAATCGTATGAGCACTACTCGTGATTCCTCAGCCAGCGGCATACGGACTGCCGACACCGCTGTAGCCGAACTGGTCAGAATGCAGCGGATGGGCCGTCCCGCGGTCGACGCGCTGCGCAGAGCCGTGAGCACTACGCTGACCGACGTGTTCGGCGCCTTTATCCGCAAGCTGCCGACCGTGTTGGATGAGCGCGCCAAGATCACCCAGCTCGCCACCGAGCGGCGCACCTGTCAGGACCTGGCACAGATGATCGGCGCCGGTCCGGCGCAGTGGGTTGATCGATTTGTCGGCCAGGTCGATGCCAATCTGATTGGCAGTGCGCGCACCGACGGTGCCGGTAGCCCGTCCCCTGCCAGTGATGATGCGCTGGTGTTGACGCGAGTGGAGCTGCGCGCTGAGGCCCTGTACGCCAAGCTGCTCGGGGACATCGATATCCGTCTCGACCATGTTCGGCGTACGGTCTACTTCCCGGTTTATACCAGCGCGTTGGCGCCTGCCGGCCTGTGCCGGGCGTTGCAGGACACCGCGACCGCGTTGAGTTGCAACGGCACGCACCGGCGCATGTTGTTCGACAAGTTTGACGATATCGTCATTCCCGAGCTGCAGGGCTTTTATCAGGCCTTGATGTCCGCTTTAGGAGACATCGAGGAGCGTGCGGCTGAAGCCGCCGCTCTGCTCGCACGCGAAACCGCGCGCGCGGCCACGGTGGTCAATCGGGCTCAGAAGGTGCCGCCGCAGCCGGAAAAGCCACCCGAGCCAGCGGCGGCGGAGGCCGCACCCAAGCCGCGGGCAGCCCCGCCGAAGGTCAAGTCCGCGGCCAAGCCGAAGGTCGATCCGAAGACGGTATCGATGCTGAAGTCCTTCGTGGAAAAGGCGCCCCCGAAGGACGGTGAATATACCGACGGCGCGCTGGCTGTGGATTTGCTGACCCTGCAAACCGACGCGCCGCTGCGCGGTGTGGACGTCAAGCAGGAGCGGCGCTGGGTGCCGTTGCAGCGCATCTCGTTGGCGGGCCAGTTTCTGAACGAGGCGGTTGCCGACCCGTTCGTGCCGCCTGAACTGGGGCCGCAGCATGAATCCGTTCGTTTCCCGCTGGTTAAGTCCGCTTTGACCGACGCCACCTTGTTTACGGCCGTGACGCATCCGCTACGCAGCCTGGTTAATGAGCTGATGCTGAAGTCGGCCACTTCACGCATCACCGGCACGGCCGAGGCGCGACGCATGGCCGAGGTGCTGCAGCAGGTGCTGGTGCAGTTTGACCTTGCGCCGGATTTCGTTCGCGAGGCGATGCTCACCGCGCATCCGATCGAGGAGGAGCAGATCAACGGCTTCTTCGAGCAGCAGAAGCAACAGGCCAATCAGCGCAAGGAGGCCGTAGTCAACGAGGCCAAGCGGCTGGTGCTTCGTGAACTGGAGCTGCGCACCTTTGGACGCTCGGTGCCACAGCAGGCGATCAAGTTCCTGAATACATCCTGGGGACCGCTACTGGTCAAGGGGCTGCTCAAGCACGGCGCTGATAACGCCCATTGGCGGACCGGGATCGAGCGTATGGAAGAGATGCTGGACCAGCTGGAGATGTCGGACCGGGAAATGCCACCACCTCCCGACTGGCAGGCGCTGACCGCGGCGATGGGTGCGGATCTGGCCGCAGCGGGACTGCCACCGGACCGGGTCAGCGCTGCGCTTGCGGGCCTGGACGAAGCCTGGCGGGCGGCCAAGCCGAATCAGTCGTTCTGACTTCGGTGCGCTGCAGCCGAGGGGAGCTGCCCCGGCTTGCGGAAGCGAGCCTGTTGTCCCAGGGTTCGGTGAGGAAGCGGTCTCCAGGCGGGTCCTGGTGCCGTGCGTCGAAGCAAGGCTGCCTGTTGCAATCATTGATGGGGCAGCCTGTCCACCTGTACATATAGTCAGAGAACAACATGACGGCCAGCACTCCAATTCGAAAGCTGCTTGTCGCCAATCGCGGCGAAATCTCGATCCGGGTCATGCGGGCGGCGGCCGAGATGGGGATTCGCACCGTATCGATCTATGCCTACGAAGACCGTTTTGCGCTGCATCGATTCAAGGCTGACGAGAGCTACATGGTCGGGCAAGGGCAGAAGCCGATCGCGGCGTATCTGGACATTGCCGATATCCTGCGCGTGGCCAAGGCGGCGCAGGTTGACGCGATACACCCCGGCTACGGATTCTTGTCAGAGAACCCGGATTTTGCCGCAGCCTGCGCCGCAGCTGACATTCGATTCATCGGCCCCAGCCCAGAGGTCCTGAGGACACTCGGGGACAAGGTTTCTGCGCGCACGGCTGCGCAGGCCGCTGATGTACCGGTGCTGCCGGCATCGGCCGCGCTACCGCAGGATCTGGAGGCGTGCAAACCCTTGGTCGCGGCCGTGGGTTACCCGGTGATGATGAAAGCCAGCTGGGGTGGCGGTGGCCGCGGCATGCGCGTCATCGAGAGTGAGGCGGAGCTGGGTCCGCAGATGGAGTCCGCGCGCCGCGAGTCGAAGGCCGCCTTCGGCAGCGACGAGGTCTATGTCGAGAAGTTGGTGCGTCGCGCGCGGCATGTCGAAGTGCAGATCCTCGGCGATACCCACGGCAACCTGGTGCATCTGTTCGAACGCGACTGTTCGGTGCAGCGGCGCAATCAGAAAGTGGTGGAGCGGGCACCTGCGCCGTACCTGTCCGCCGCACAGCGTGATGATCTGTGCGCGGCGGCACTGCGCTTGTGCCGGCAGGTGAACTACTCACACGCCGGCACTGTTGAGTTCCTGATGGATGTCGATAGCGGCAAGTTCTACTTCATCGAGGTCAATCCCCGTATTCAGGTCGAGCACACCGTGACTGAGGAGGTCACCGGCGTTGATATCGTCAAAAGCCAGATTCGGGTAACGGCGGGGCTCCGCATCGGTGAGCCCGGCTTGCCAACGCAGGATGAAGTCCGCCTGGACGGGCATGCGCTGCAGTGCCGCGTGACCACGGAAGACCCGGAGAACGGATTTACGCCGGACCATGGGCGGCTGACCGCCTACCGCAGCCCCGCGGGATTCGGCATCCGACTGGACGGCGGTACTGCCTATGGCGGCGCTGTCGTCACCCCGTACTACGACTCGTTGCTGACCAAGCTCACGGCCTGGGCGCCGACCGCAGATGAAGCGACCCAGCGCATGGATCGCGCGCTGCGCGAATTTCGCATTCGCGGTCTCTCGACCAATCTTCAGTTTCTGGAGAACGTGGTCACGCATCCGGTGTTCCGCAGCGGCGAATGCACGACACGATTCATCGACAACACGCCGGAGCTGTTCCAGTTCACGCCGCGACGGGATCGCGCGACCAAGCTGTTGCGGTTCATCGGCGAGGTCATCGTCAACGGCAGCCCCGAGATGAAAGGCCGCAAGGCCCCGGATGTGGAACTGTTGCCGCCGGTGAAGCCGGCCATCGCACTGGATGCGCCGCCGCCGACGGGGCTGCGTGACGAGTTGCGCGCGCGCGGTGCGAAGGGGTTTGCACAGTGGGTCAAGGACCAGCCCCAGGTGCTGTTGACCGACACCACGATGCGTGACGCACATCAGTCGCTGTTTGCGACACGGATGCGCACCCATGATCTGGTCGCGATTGCGCCGTACTACGCGCGCATGCTGCCGAATCTGTTTTCGCTGGAATGCTGGGGCGGCGCAACCTTCGACGTCGCGCTGCGGTTTCTCAAGGAAGATCCCTGGCAGCGATTGGCGCAGTTGCGCGAGGCGGTTCCGAATATCCCGCTGCAGATGTTGCTGCGCTCAGCGAATGCGGTTGGCTACACCAACTATCCGGACAATGTGGTGCGCTATTTCGTGGCCCAGGCGGCAAAGCAGGGCATCGACATCTTCAGAGTGTTCGACTCGTTGAACAGCGTCGACAACATGCGGGTGGCGATGGATGCGGTCCTGGAGTCGGGCGCGGTATGCGAAGGCACGATTTGCTATACCGGCGACCTGTTTGATCCGTCGCGCCCGAAATTCAATCTGCGCTACTACGTCGAGATGGCGAAGGCGCTGGAGAAGGCCGGTGCTCACGTTCTGGGCATCAAGGACATGGCCGGTGTGTGCCGGCCGCGTGCTGCGCGCGAACTGATCCGCGCCTTGAAGCAGGAAGTGGGGCTGCCGCTGCATTTCCATACACATGACACCAGCGGCATCGCCGCCGCCAGCGTTCTGGCTGCCATCGAGGCAGGCTGTGACGCCGTCGACGGCGCGCTCGACAGCATGTCCGGTCTCACCTCGCAGCCCAACCTCGGCGCCATTGCGGCGAGCCTGGTCGGAAGCGAGCGCGACGCCGGCGTCGATCTGGACGCGATGCAGCGCCTGTCTGACTACTGGGAAGGTGTGCGGCGTTACTACGCACCGTTTGAGGCTGACATCCGCTCCGGTACTGCCGATGTCTATCGGCACGAGATGCCGGGTGGGCAGTACACCAACCTCCGCGAGCAGGCGCGTGGCCTGGGCTTGGAGCACCGCTGGCCACAGGTGTCCAAGGCCTACGCTGACGTCAATCGATTGTTTGGCGATATCGTCAAGGTCACGCCGACATCGAAGGTCGTGGGCGATCTGGCGCTGTTCATGGTTGCAAACGATCTGACCGCCGAGCAGATCGCGGACCCTGATACTGCTATCGATTTCCCGGAGTCCGTGGTGTCGCTGATGCACGGTGATCTGGGCTTGCCGCCGGACGGATTCCCGCCCGCGTTGCAGCGCAAGGTGCTGAAGGGCCGCGCACCGCTGACGGCACGGCCGGGCGTCAGCCTGCCCGCCGTCGATCTTGAGGCCGCCAAGGCCGAAGCCGAAAAGACCTTGGGGGTCGAACTCAGCGACGTGGATCTGGCCTCGCACCTGATGTATCCCAAGGTCTTCGCGGAGTTCGTCGAGCACCGCAAGGCCTTTGGCGATGTCACCGCGCTACCGACTCCCGCGTTCTTCTACGGACTGAAAGAGCGTGAGGAGATCAGTGTCGACATCGATACCGGCAAGACCCTGGTCATTCGTCTGCAGGGCAGCAGCGATGTCGAAGAAGAAGGGATCTGCAAGCTGTTCTACGAACTCAACGGCCAGCCGCGGATGGTGCGCATCCCCAAGACCGGCAGCGGCAAGGCCAAGGTCGAGCGCGCGAAGGCTGACGACACCGACCCCAATCAGCTGGGCGCGCCGATGCCCGGCATGGTGGTGCGGATCGCGGTGAGCAAGGGCAGCCGTGTCGCCAAGGGTGAGCCTTTGTTGGCGCTGGAG
>JBFJKG010000108.1:0-6805 GCA_041635075.1 Solimonas sp. | reverse complement strand
GGCTTTTCGACATAACGAAGGATCCTATGGATAGCGAATAATCGGCGCGCACCGTCACCGAACAGCTCGCAATGCGCGTTGCAGAGGGCGGATGGTAGCACTAATGAATTTGAGTAGAACACGGGATTTCCCCCAGTGGCCACTGCGATTCCAGCCGCCCGGCGGAGACCGATTGCCATTGCACTCTGCCTGCGCTTTGAGCTAGCGCATACGACACTGACTTGCCTTGAGCGTGCGGGTCAGCTAGAGATCATCCGGTCTAGAAGATTGAGGAAACCTGAATGAACAAGTACCTGTACACCGCAGCGCTCGCCGCTGCGCTGGCAGGCTGCGCCCAGCAGCCCGTCGGCACGAAAGTGGACTCCACCCCCGCTGCGGTGACGGCATCGACGTCGTCGGCAGCCTTGCAGCAGCTGTTTGCTGATTACTGGGAGGCCTCGTTGGCGCTGAGCCCGCTGACGGCAACCTTCGTCGGCGACCCTCGCTACAACGATCAGTTGCCCAATACGCTGAGCGCGTCATACCGCAGTCGAGAGACTGCGTTCCAGCAGCACTGGCTGGAACGGGCTCAAGCCATCGACCTGCAGCCGCTCAGCGCGCAGGAGCGGCTCAGCGTAGAGATCCTGAAACGCGATCTGAGCACCGATCTGGAGGGCACTCGCTTTCCCGGACACCTGATCCCGCTGAATCAGTTCTACAGCACCCCCAACCTGATGGCCCAGCTTGGTTCCGGCACATCCGCCCAACCCTTTGCCACGGTGCAGGACTATGAGAACTGGTTGAAGCGCGCCGCGCAGATTCCGACGCTGTTTGCCCAGATGGAGGCCAACATGCGCGAGGGGATGGCCGCCGGCGTGGTACAGCCGCGAGTCCTGATGGAAAAGGTGGTTCCGCAGTTGGACGCCTTGATCGACGCGGATCCGGCGCAGACCCTGTTCTATCGCCCGGTGGCCAGCTTTCCCGAAGCCGTGCCTGAGATCGAGCGCGAACGCCTGCGCACTGCATATCGCTCGTTGATACAGCAACAGCTGATGCCCGCGTACACCGCGCTGCGCGACTTCGTGCGCGACGAATACCTGCCCCGGAGCCGAGACAGCGTTGGACTAGATGCCCTACCCGATGGCGATGCCTGGTACGCCTATAACGTTCGCAGGATTACGACCACGGACCTGACACCGGCGGAGATACATAAGATTGGCCTGGACGAGGTGCATCGCATTCATGCCGAGATGCGCAAGGTCATGACCGGCCTCGGCTTCAAGGGCGACCTACAGGCTTTCTTCAAGTTCTTGAGTACCGACCCGCAGTTCAAGTGGAGCAGCGAGGCCGAGTTGCTGGCAGGCTATAACGGGCTGCGCGCCCGTGTAGAGAAGGGGGCAGAGCAACTGTTCTCGCTCACCCCCAGGGCCGCGTTTGAAATTCGTCCCGTGGAAGCGTTTCGGGCCAAATCGGCCGCGGGAGGCTCCTACCAGCGTCCCAGCGAGGATGGGTCGCGGCCGGGCATTTTCTACGTCAATACTTATGACCTACCTTCGCGCAAGACCTGGGACATGGAAGACCTGTTCCTGCACGAGGCGATTCCGGGCCATCATTTTCAGCTGGCCATCCAGCAGGAACTCACCGGCATACCCGCGTTTCGGCGCTTCGGCAGCTTCACCGCGTTCACCGAAGGCTGGGGCCTGTATGCGGAATCGCTGGGCCGGGACCTCGGGGTTTACACCGACCCTTACCAGTACTTCGGCTACTTGCAGAACGAGCTGTGGCGCGCGATCCGCCTGGTGGTCGACACCGGACTGCACAGCAAGCAATGGAGTCGGCAACAAGTCATTGACTACATGCTCACCAACTCAGCCGAGAGCGAAACCCAGGCCGTTGCCGAGGCCGAGCGCTATATGGCCATCCCCGGCCAAGCCCTCGCTTACAAGCTGGGTGAGCTCAAGATCAAGTCGCTAAGGGCACACGCCGAGGAGATGCTTGGCCCTCGTTTCGATATCAAGGCCTTCCACACGGAAGTATTGAAGGATGGCGCGGTGCCACTGGATGTGCTTGAGGACAAGATCGAACGCTGGATCACCTCGCAAAAGGTGTGAACCAAACCCGCTGCGCACAGGCTCGGTCCGCTAGCATGACGACATGCCACGACCGAGCCTGTTCACCAGCCCCGCCTATCTAGAGCCACTGGCGGAGACAGGCTGTGTGGGCGCGGCAGTCGGCTGGGAACCGTTGCCGATGCCAGGCGCCTACCTGAAGGCCCATTCCTGGGGCGAGTTCGTGTTTGACCAGGCATTTGCCAATGCCTACGCGCAGCATGGCTACGATTACTACCCGAAGCTCAGCGTCTGCACGCCATTCACGCCGGTGCCGGCCTCAAGGGTGGCTGATTCCGCTACCGCCGAACAGCTGGTCGCGCTCGCCCGACAGCTCGGCGCTACCGGTGTGCACGCCTTGTTTCTGCCACTGCACGAGGCGCAGGCGCTGGAATCCGATGGCTGGCTGCATCGCGAGCAACCGCGGTACGTCTGGCACAACCGCGGCTACGCCGACTTCGAACACTTCCTGGCCGCTCTTACCGCCAAACGCCGCAAGAACATCCGTCGTGAGCGGCGTCTGGTCATCGAGGCCGGCTACCGCATCGAGTGGCGCGCGGCCGCTGATCTCAGCACCGTTGAGTGGCAGCGTGTATTCGCACTCTATGCCGCGACCTACCACGCCCGCGGTCAATCGCCGTACCTGAATCTGGCGTGCCTACAGCAATGGGCACGCCGATTGCCGCTGGCGTTCTGGTTCTGCCTGGCTTACCAGCAGGGCGAGTGCGTGGCGATGGCGTACTACTTCGAGGACGGTGATCGGCTATGTGGTCGCCATTGGGGGGCTGACGGCGTGCATGCCCTGCTGCATTTCGAGCTGTGCTGCTACCAGGGCATGGAGCGCGCAATCCAGCGCGGCCTGCAGCTGCTGGATGCCGGGGTGCAAGGCGAGCACAAGCTACTGCGGGGTTTTGATGCGGAGCTGAGTCACTCTGCGCATTGGTTCGCGCACCCGGGGTTCCGCTCGGCCATCGCGCACTACCTGGCACGAGAACGTCAGATGGTGGCCGATGAAGTATCGGCGCTCGGCGCGCATAGCGGCTATCGTTACGCCACGTCTGAACTGGAATAGCCCCTACCAGCGAAGCAGGATCGAGCCCCAGGTCATGCCACCGCCCACGCCCTGCAGCAATACGCGTTGACCCGGTCGGATGCGACCATCGCGCACAGCCGCGTCCAGTGCCAGCGGCACCGAGGCAGCGGACGTATTTCCGTGCCGCGCGACCGTCGTCACCACCCGCTCGCGTGGCAGCCGGATCTTGTCGGCAATGGCATTGATGATCCGCATGTTGGCCTGGTGTGGGATATACCAGTCCAGGTCCGCTGCGGTCAGGTGATTGTGCTCCAGTGCCTCGCGAGCGCATTCATCGAGTGCGCGTACCGCCAGCTTGAATACCGCCTGCCCGTCCATTTCCAGATACGGGTTACCGCGCAGCTTGCCCTCTGCAATACCGCCCGGAACGCGCAGGATGTGCGCCAGACTGCCGTCAGCATGCAGATGACTGGAGCAGATGCCCGGTGTTTCGCTCGCCTTGAGCACCACAGCACCCGCGCCGTCACCAAACAGCACGCAGGTGCGCCGATCACTCCAGTCCAGCAATCGCGAGAACACCTCGGCGCCAACCACCAGTGCGCACTGGTGTTGGCCGCTGGCGATGAACTTGTCGGCGGTGGCCACCGCGTAGATGAAACCGGTGCATACGGCCTGCACATCAAACGCAGCGCCGCGCTTGACGCCCAGCTTCGCCTGCAGCAGACAGGCGGTGGACGGAAACACCATGTCGGGAGTCGTGGTGGCGACTACGATCAAGTCGATGTCGTCGGCAGTGACGCCGGCCGCCTGCATCGCAGCCTGCGCGGCCCTCAACGCCAGATCGCTGGTCATCTCACCGTCGGCGGCAACATGACGCGCCTCAATGCCGGTACGGGATACGATCCACTCGTCTGAAGTGTCAATGCGCGCCTGCAGCTCGTGGTTGGTGACCACGCGCTCGGGCAGATAACTGCCGGTCCCTGCGATTCTAGAATGCGCCATAGCCGGCGCAGCTTACCGCAAGCGCGGGCACCGGCCTCGCCCGATCTCAGTAGTGCGGCGGCACCTCGTCGGCCGGCCCGCCCTTGAACGCGCCCTCTGGCTCGGCACCGCGAGCGAGGCGCTCGGCAAGTTGCCGGCAGATCTGCTCCAGGCGTTCGATCTGCGCTTGCTGAGCTGTCACCACATCGTTGAGTACCCTCAAGGTGTCTTCCTGGAAGGACAGCTTGGTTTCCAGCTCGATCAGACGTTCTTCGTTCATGGTGCCGATCTTAAGTCAGGCAGTGCAGCCGAAACACGAAAAAGCGGGCCACCCGGCCCGCTTCCGTACAGCCACAACCGATCAGGTCGAGCTCAGTGGCGGCAGTAACGATCGTGTCGGTCATCCCTGCGGTCGCGCCGGTCATGTCGGTGATCGTGGCGGTCGTAGCGGTCGCTGACGCGGTAAACCCTCACCGGCTCACGGTAGTAGCGCTCGCGGTAAACCACTTGCGGCCGCGGCTCGTAGTAGCGCACGACGCGAGGCGGCGGCGCGTAGTGGTGGGCGTGCGCGGCTGGACGATAGCGGCGGTCATGATCGTTGTCGGCGATCTCCGCGCCGACAACGGCACCGAACAAGGCGCCGATGGCGGCGCCGGTATGCCCACCAATCTGATTGCCGACGACGCCGCCTGCAACCCCTCCAATCACCGCGCCGGCGACACGGTCGTCGCCTGCGAATGTCGGGCCGGCAGCACCCACCAGCATGGTCGCAGCCAGCAGCAGCGAAAACCTTTTCATGGATCAACCCTCATAGGTGCTATGCACGGACGCTATCAAGTTAGCGGCGAACGATGAACTGATCCTGAACTGTCGCGCCGGCCGTTTCAGCAGAGGGCATTTTCGGATAGTGGTCGCGCGAACCGGCTTCAAGTATCGTCGCGCGTCGATAAAACACCCTGTGGAGCACCTGATGCGATTCAGCGAAATACTGGCCGGGCTGGTGCCCACGCAAGATGGCTGCACGGTGACCGTACCCGAGGACTGGCAGCAGGGCCGCACCGTGTTCGGTGGCATGCAGACCGCGCTGGCGGTCGCTGCATTGCGTAAATTGGTGGCGGTTGATGTGCCCCTGCGGGTGGTCCAGACCACGTTCATCGCTCCGGTGCCGGCCGGCACCATCACACTGCAGACACGTGTATTGCGCACCGGCAAGTCCGCCATCCATACCGAGTGCCGCATCGTCTCCGGCGAGCAGACGCAGTGCCTCGTCGTTGCGATCTTCGGCAGCGGCCGATCGTCAGTGCTGCGGCGCATGCCGGCGCAACCGGCCGAAGCGCAGCCTGACCGCGCCCCGAAGGAGCTGCCCTATTTTGAAGGCATCGCTCCGCCCTTTACCCAGCACTTCCAGTTCCGCTGGAGCGAGGGCGGCTTTCCCTACACTGGAGTGAAAGAGCCGCGGGCCAAGATTCAGGTACGCTTTCGTGACGAGAGCGGGCTCGACGAAACCCATCTGGTGGCGCTCGCCGACTCGATCCCCAGCCCGGGCATTTCAATGTTGAAGCAGCCCGCGATGTCGAGCTCCCTGACCTGGACGCTGGAACTGCTCGATCAGGACTGCGCATTCGCGCCTGATCAGTTCTGGCGTCTGGACGCCGAGGTCACCGCGGCAGCGGACGGGTATCTGGCGCAGACGGTGGAGATGTGGAATCCGCAGGGGCAGCTGGCGGCGCTCTCGCGTCAGTCAGTCGTTGTGTTTGCCTAAATGCGCCGCGTTGCGTGGCATTAGCGCGGCAACAGGCGGGCCAATGCCACGAGTATCTGCTGTCCCAGGCGTGTGTCCGGCAGCGCCACTTCAAAGTGGCCGGCATCCGGATCAACCTGTAGCTCGACCTGATCGCCCGACTGCCGCGCAGTGTCGACGTAACGTCGCACGCTGGTTTCACTGACGATGGGGTCGCGCGCACCCTGAAACAACCACTGCGGCACACCCAGCGGCAACAGCCGGATCGGGGAGATCGCCGCGTAGCGTGCGGGTTGCGCCATTGGCGACCCACCCAGCAAGGCATCTACCGCAGCATGACAACTCCCTGGAGGCCCCACTCGATAGTTCTCCAGATCGGTGATGGCGGCCATGCCGATCACGCCCCGTAGTGGCAGCGGGTCTTCGACGTACAGTTCACTCTCCCGCGGCAACTGGCCGCGCGCAGCGAGCCATAGCGCCAACTGCCCCCCCGCCGAGTGCCCGGCCGCCACCACTTGCTGCAGATTCAATGGATGCCGGGTTGCCAGTTCACGCAGGTGATCGGTCGCGGCGGCGACATCTTTAAGGGTGCCGGGCCATCCCCCGCCCGCATCACCCAGGCGACGATACTCGGGTGTCCAAGTGGCATAGCCTGCGGCCGTCAGCGCCGCGGCCATATGCGTGAAGTAACTCAGGTCGAACTCGTTCAGCCAGCAGCCGCCGTGCACCAGCACCACCACCGGGAACGGACCGGGTCCAAGAGGCAGTCGCAACTGGCCGTACTGCTGTTGCGCCTGCCCGTAAGCATGGCGTGCAGCACTGCCGGGTAGCGGCCGCGCCGCGACGTCTGCCCAGCTCAGCGGCGAAGAGGGGCTCGGCGCCGCCGTGGAGGGCGGCGGCACTGGCCGCGAAACCGCGCAGGCTGATAGCGCCGCCGCCACCCCCAACGACCACATCGGATTC
>JBFJKG010000107.1:0-6819 GCA_041635075.1 Solimonas sp. | reverse complement strand
GTGATTGTTTCAATGCAGGCTCCCTCATGATGGAACTTCTTCGGGTTTGCGGGCTCTTCGCGATCACGGCGGTGGCCGAAATCGTCGGCTGCTATCTGCCTTGGATGGTCATCAAGCAGGGGAGGACCGCTTGGCTGCTGCTGCCCGCCGCCATTTCACTGGGTCTGTTCGCATGGTTGCTGACGCTGCATCCACAAGCCGCTGGACGAACCTACGCTGCATACGGAGGCATGTATATCGCGGTCGCCCTGATCTGGTTGTGGCGCATAGATGGCGTCGCTCTGACCCGCTGGGACTTGCTCGGCGCGAGCATTGCGCTCGTCGGCATGGCGATCATTGCATTGCAGCCCGCCGCTGAGTTAGGCGCTCATTGCACTGGGAGCGGTCCTGATCATTCCGCCGCTGCGGCATTGCGGAACCATTGAAACCCGCCTACAGTCGTATCCGCTATGAAACGTTACCGGACACTGATAAGCGTGCTGCTGGGAGTAGTGCTCCTAGTGCAGGGCGCTGCCGTGTCTGCCGCACCTCGCGCCAAACTTTCTGCGGAAGTGTCGGCCTTAGCGAGCGCCATGGCCGACATGCCGTGCCATGCACAGAAGGCGATGACGGCGGACGATCCAGGAAAGCCGGATCACTCCTGCTGCAACGCCAGCTGCCCGGACATGACGACCTGCGCACTTGGCCACCTAGCGTCCGTCGGCACCGTGTCCGTGGCCCTGCCACAGGATGCACGGGCTGAACTCAGCTTCACCGCCGTGCGCGTCACTTCGCGCACGGCTAGCTCTCTACTACGCCCCCCCATCGCGCTCCACGGTTGATGTGTTCCTGCGGCTCGTTCTGAGCCGCTCCGGGCCGATTCTCGGCCCTACCGTGGAGAAGAAGCATGTTCCCCTTGACCGGCCGCGCACGCGCGCGGCAATTCGATCCGTTGGTGTTGGCCTTCGCGCTGGCCCTCACGATGTCTCTGGCTCGTCCTGCGCATGCGCAAACCGCCGATGGCGGTGCACTTGAACTTCAAGAGGCCGCTCAGCTCGCGGTCAGCGCTCAGCCCTTGCTAAATGGCTTGCAAGCCCAGAACCGCGCAGCCCATGAAGCCGCAGTAGCCGCTAGGCAGCTACCCGACCCACAGTTGAAGCTCGGCGTGACCAATTTGCCGGCCAATACCGCGGATCAATTCAGCCTGTCGCGTGACTTTATGACGATGACCAACATCGGGCTGATGCAGGAGTTCCCGGGCACAGAGAAGCGCAGGCTGCGCGGTGAGTTGTCCGAGCGCGAAGCAGCGCAATTGGACGCTGAGTACCGAATGGTAGAGCGGAGCATCCGCCGCGATGCATCGCTGGCCTGGCTGGAACTGTGGCGCGATGAGCGCCTGCAGATTCTCACCCGAGCGAATTTGCGTGAGGCGGAGGCGCAGCAACAAGCGGTCGAGATTGCGCTGAAAACGGGCACCGCCACACAGGCCGATTTCCTCGCGGCGCGGCAGGAAGCGGACCGTCTGCGTGACGAGGTGGCCGGGACGGAGCAGAGTATTGCGCAGGCGCGCAGCCTATTGTCGCGCTGGATCGGCGCAGCAGCTGAAAGGCTCGTCTGCCCTGATCTGCCGGCGATGCCTGCGCTACCCAGCCTCGATGTCATTCAGACTCGGGTGCACTTGCATCCGCAGCGTGCGATTGCCGATGCGCAAGCGGCGACTGCTCAGACCGGTGCGGATCTGGCGCGAACCGCGTACCGGCCAGACTGGCGCGTGGAGGCTGGCTTTGCCTACCGGCCGGACTTCTCAGAAATGCTCACCCTGCAGGTGGGTGTGGACCTGCCGGTGTTCACACGCGACCGGCAGGACCGCAGTCTCGCAGCGGCACTGGCGCAGAAGGACGCAGCTGAGCTCGCGATCGAAGACGCCAGGCGCCAGCTTGCATCCGAAGCCTGGCTGAATCATCGCCAATACGAGCTACTCACCCTGCGTCTCCAGAACTACGACCAGACCCTATTGCCGCAAAGCGAGCACCGCATCACAGCGGCGCTGGCCGGCTGGCGTTCCGGCCGCAACGCGCTGCGCGAGGTGTTGGATGCACGGCAGGCCGCGCTGGAAGTCCAGATGGCGCGCCTGGATCTGCAACGCGATCTGATCAGGTACTTCGTCCAACTCACGTATCTCGGCGCCTATGAAGCCGGCGCCGGGGAGAACACCCATGAATAAGAAGGTTCTAATTGTTTTGGCCGTCGTGGTCGTGGCCGGCGCGGGGGTCGGCTGGTGGTATGCGCAGAGCATGGCGTCGCACAAGCACCAGCTCGTGAAGATGACTGATGAGCAAGGCAAGGTTTACTACACCTGTCCGATGCATCCCCAAGTGAAACAGGATCAGCCTGGCAACTGCCCGATCTGCGGCATGAAACTGGTCAAGCGCGAGGACAAACCAGAAGGTACCGCTACTGGCACGAGCATGAGTGGCGAACGTAAGCCGCTCTACTGGTATGACCCGATGAAGCCAGATCAGCATTTTGACCAGCCGGGAAAATCTCCATTCATGGACATGGAGCTGGTGCCCAAGTACGCCGGCGATGACCGCATGGGCACTGCCAGCGGCACAATTGTCGTGATTGATCCACGCATGGCGCAAAACCTTGGCATGCGCACCGCCAGCGTAAAGCTTGGTACGTTCTGGCAGCGCGTGGACGCCGTGGGCAGCGTGGTGGTGGACGAGAATCGCATCGCCGTGGTGGAGGCACGCGCTGCGGGTTGGGTGGAGCGCCTAGACGTGCGTGCCGTCGGCGACACAGTGCGGGCAGGACAGGTCGTCGCGGGAATTTACTCACCGGAGCTGCTGGCTGCGCAAGAGGAGTTGGCGCTTGCGCAGACGCTTAATGACTCGACGTTGATCGTGGCGGCGCAAACGCGGCTGAAACTGCTGAATTCAAGCAGTAATGGCCGGCCGCAACGCCAAACCCTAATCACCGCGCCGCAATCTGGCGTGGTGGTTGAACTGGCAGTGCGTCAGGGTGCACAGGTCACCCCGGGAATGCCACTGATGAAGTTGGCCGACCTCTCGAAGGTCTGGATCATGGTGGAGGTACCCGAAGCACAGGCAGCCTGGGTAGTCGATGGCAGGCCAGCAGAGGCGCGTCTCAAAGGGCTACCAGGCAAGGTTTTCGAAGGCAACGTGGACTATGTTTATCCGCTGCTGGATACGCAGACGCGAACGCTGCGCGCACGACTCGCTTTCGACAATGCTGACGGCGCGCTTAAACCCGGAATGTATGCGGAAGTCGTAGTCTTTGGCGGAGCCAAGAGCGATGTCACCCTGGTACCCAGCGAAGCGGTCATCCGCACTGGCTCGCGCAGCGTCGTGCTGGTCGCGGAAGCGGAGGGGCGTTACAGGCCCGTTGAGGTCACGCTGGGCGCTGAGCGCGGCGACGAGATTATTGTGGTTGCGGGCCTGGAGGCGGGACAGCAGGTTGTCGTGTCGGGTCAGTTCCTAATTGATTCGGAAGCCAGTCTGCTCGGCGCCTACAACCGGATGGGCAGCGGTGAGGAAAGCGAATCGCCTGCTTCACGTATGCGCAATATGGGCGGAGACGTCTCGCCCGGCGCTTACGAGGTCGATGGCATGAAGGGGAGCGCTCCGTGATCGCGCGCCTAATTCATTGGTCGGTACATAACCGTTTCCTCGTACTGCTGGGCGCAGTTCTGCTGACGGCCTGGGGCCTGTATTCGGCGGCTAATACACCGCTGGATGCCATTCCCGATTTGTCTGACACGCAGGTCATCGTTCGCACAACTTATCCAGGTCAGGCGCCGCAGGTGGTCGAAGACCAGGTCACCTATCCGCTGACCACGACCCTGCTCTCTGTGCCGCACGCCAAGACCGTGCGTGGGTACTCCCTGTTCGGAGAGTCCTTTGTCTATGTGCTGTTCAAGGATGGCGTGGACCTCTACTGGGCACGCTCGCGGGTGCTGGAGTATCTGTCGCAAGTGCAAGGACGGCTACCAGAAACCGCGCGCGCAGAGCTGGGACCGGACGCGACCGGCGTCGGCTGGATCTACGAATACGCACTTGTGGATCGCAGCGGAAAATACGACATCAGCCAGCTCCGCGCCATCCAGGACTGGTTTCTGAAGTACGAGCTAAAGACGGTGGAAAACGTAGCCGAGGTCGCCACCCTCGGTGGCTTCAACCGGCAGTATCAGATCGTCCTCGACCCAGATCGCCTGCGCGCATTCAGGCTGCCGCTGGAAACAGTAATCGCCGCGGTTCAGAACTCGAACGCGGAGGCCGGTGGCTCGGTACTGGAATTGGGTGAAGCTGAGTACATGGTGCGCACGCGCGGCTATCTGAAAACACTGGATGATTTCCGCACAGTTCCCGTTGGCCTGGGAGAAAACGGCACGCCCATACTGCTGCGTGACGTGGCAACCGTTCAGATTGGCCCTGAAACCCGGCGTGGCATCGCAGAGCTCGACGGCGAAGGCGAAGTGGTCGGTGGCGTCATCGTGCTGCGCTCTGGTGAGAACGCCCAATCCACGATCAAAGCCGTCAAGGCCAAGCTAGAAGTACTCAAAGCCGGCCTGCCCAAGGGCGTCGAGATCGTCGAGACCTACGACCGCTCGTCACTGATTGAGCGCGCCGTGGAAAACCTCTCGCACAAGCTGCTAGAAGAGTTCTTAGTGGTGGCTTTGATCTGCATTGCGTTCCTCTGGCACCTACGCTCGGCGCTGGTGGCGATCATCACGCTGCCCATCGGCATCCTGGCAGCGTTCATCGTCATGCATGCACAGGGCATCAACGCCAACATTATGTCGCTGGGCGGAATCGCGATCGCCATCGGCGCGATGGTGGATGCAGCGGTGGTAATGATCGAGAACGCGCACAAGAAACTGGAGCACTGGCGGCACGATCACGGCGGCGGAGACCCGGCTGGAGAGGCACGGCTCAAGCTGATGGCTGAAGCGGCCGCTGAAGTCGGGCCGGCGCTGTTCTTCTCACTGCTAATCATCACCGTCTCGTTCGTGCCGGTTTTCCTGCTCGAAGCACAGGAGGGCCGACTATTCACGCCGCTGGCCTACACCAAGACCTATGCGATGGCAGCAGCGGCGGGACTATCAGTGACGTTGATTCCGGTGCTGATGGTGGCGTTCATCCGCGGCAGGATCGTGGATGAGACGGCGAATCCGCTGAACCGCGTGCTGATTGCGGCCTACCGCCCGGTGATTCACGCGGTGCTGGACCGTCCTCGCACGACGTTGTCGATTGCGTTGCTCGCTGCGTTGGCGACGATCTGGCCCGCGATGCACCTGGGCAGTGAGTTCATGCCGCCGCTAGACGAGGGCGACCTGCTGTACATGCCAACCGCGCTGCCGGGCTTGGCCATTGGTAAGGGCGCGCAGATTCTCCAGCAGACGGACCGTATTCTGAAAACCTTTCCGGAGGTTAAGCGCGTGTTCGGCAAGATTGGCCGCGCGGATTCCGCGACTGATCCGGCGCCGCTGGAGATGGTAGAAACCACGGTAATGCTCAAGCCCAGGGCCGAATGGCGGGCTGGCATGACGACTGAGAAGCTCATCGAAGAGATGGACGCGTCACTGAAGATTCCAGGAATGGGCAATGTCTGGGTGCAGCCCATCCGCAACCGCATCGATATGCTGGCCACCGGCATCAAGTCGCCGGTCGGTATCAAGATCGCGGGGCCCGACCTCAATGTTATCCAACGCATCGGCAATGGGATCGAGGTCGTGGTGAAGCAGGTTCCAGGCACGGCCTCGGCGTTCTCGGAGCGCGTCTCCGGTGGCCGCTATATAGAGATCGTGCCGGATCGCATTGCCGCCTCTCGCTACGGTCTCAGCATCGCTGACGTGCAGCGGATCGTCAGTGTCGCCGTTGGTGGCGAGAATGTCGGCGAAACGGTCGAGAACCTCCAGCGTTTCCCGATCAATGTGCGCTATCCGCGTGAGTTGCGCGACTCAGTACAGGACTTGCGCGATCTGCCGGTGGTGACCATGCGTGGCGAAACGCTGACACTGGGTACCATCGCCAGCGTCGCCATCACCGATGGTCCGCCGATGATCAAGTCCGAGAACGCACGACCCAACGGCTGGATTTACGTGGACATCAGAGGTCGCGATCTTGGGGGCTATGTAGCCGATGCCAAGAAGGCCGTTGCGGAACAGGTGCAACTTCCGCCGGGATACTCGGTCGCCTGGTCGGGCCAATTCGAGTATTTGGAACGCGCCACCAAGCGTCTCAAGATCGTGGTGCCATTCACTCTCGCAATCATCTTCTTGCTGCTGTATCTGACCTTCCGCAGTGCGACGTCGGCCACGCTGATTATGACGACGCTGCCGTTCGCGCTGGTAGGTGGCTTTTGGCTGATCTATCTGCTGGGCCACCACTTGTCGGTTGCGTCTGGCGTCGGCTTCATCGCGCTGGCGGGTGTGTCGGCTGAGTTCGGAGTGATCATGTTGATCTACCTAGACAAAGCCATTCGCGAACGCGAGACGCGTGGCAAGATGCAGACGATGGCAGATTTGCGTGAGGCGCTAATCGAGGGCGCAGTGCTGCGTGTGCGGCCCAAAGCCATGACCGTGGCGGTCATCGTTGCTGGTCTGGTGCCGTTGTTTATCGGCGCCGGGAGGGGCAGTGAAGTTATGCAGCGTATCGCTGCGCCGATGGTCGGCGGCATGATCACCGCGCCGCTGCTTTCGATGATTGTGCTGCCAGCGGCGTACCTACTGTTACGTGGGAGACGGCTGACCAGAGGGGTATCGTGATGCTCGGACGCTGAACGGCGCGGTCAAAGAATCGTGTGCAGCGGAGGGGC
>JBFJKG010000106.1:0-6837 GCA_041635075.1 Solimonas sp. | reverse complement strand
GCAGGAGCAGGCGTTGCTGGTGCTGGAATCCGACAAGGCGACGATGGAGGTGCCGGCACCGGCCGCTGGAACCGTGCGTGCGCTCAAGCTCAAGGTCGGCGACAAGGTGTCGCGTGGCGATGCCGTCTGCACGCTGGAATCGAGCGCTGTAGCCCCATCCACAGCCGCTCCTGCTGCCGTAGCGTCGGCTGCAGCGGAGACCACTCCCCAAGCCATACCCGCGTCCGTGCCACCTGAGACGCAACCGGCAGCAGCGGCCCCGACCCATGCGGGCAGCGACGTGCCTTATGCCGGCCCTGCGACACGCAAGTTTGCGCGGCAGCTGGGTGTGGATCTGGCCCGCGTCAAAGGCAGCGGCGCACGCGGACGCATACTCATTGAAGACGTGCAAAGCCACGTCAAGCAACAACTGAGTGCATCGCCGGCTGTGGCGGGCGGTGCTGGCAGCGGCATTCCGTCGGTTCCAGCCGTGGATTTCAGCCAGTTCGGCGAGATCGAAACCAAGGCGCTTGCACGCATCCGCAAGCTCTCCGCCGCGCACCTGCACCGCGCCTGGCTCAATATTCCGCACGTCACGCAGACCGACGAGGCCGACATCACCGAGCTTGAAAGTTTCCGCAAGGCGCAATCTGAAGAAGCCGGGGTCAAGCTGACCTTGCTGCCATTCATCATCAAGGCGGTGGCCGTGGCCTTGCGCCAGTACCCGGAGTTCAATGCCTCGCTGGCGCCTGATGGCGAAAACCTGATACTGAAAAAGTACGTGCATATCGGTTTCGCTGCCGACACGCCAAACGGCCTCGTGGTGCCGGTGGTACGCGACGCTGATCGCAAGGGTCTGGTGCAACTGGCACAGGAGACCGCCGAGCTCGCGAAGAAGGCCAGAGACGGCAAACTCAAGCCAGACGAAATGAAAGGCGGGTGCTTCTCCATCTCTTCCCTCGGTGGCATCGGTGGCAGCCACTTCACTCCGATCGTCAACGCCCCGGAGGTCGGCATCCTCGGTGTGTCCAGAAGCCAGATGAAGCCGGTGTGGGATGGAAGCGCTTTCCAGCCGCGGCTGATGTGCCCGCTGTCGCTGTCCTATGACCACCGGGTCATCGACGGCGCCTACGCCGCGCGCTTCATTGTCACGCTGGGCAAGTTGCTGTCGGACCTGCGCCGCCTGAGTCTGTGATTCACGGGCTGGCACCGGTATGGGATCGGCATGCGCGGGTGCTGATCCTGGGGTCGATGCCCGGCGCCGATTCGCTGCGTCTGCAGCAGTACTACGCACACTCACGCAACGCGTTCTGGCCGATCATCAGTGCGCTGTTGGGCATACCGGCGGACATGCCATACGCGGAGCGCCTCGATGCCTTGCGTCGGCGAGGTGTCGCGCTGTGGGACGTCCTCGCATCCTGCGAGCGCACGGGTAGCCTGGATAGCCGCATTCGGCGTGACAGCGAAATACCCAACCCGATCGTCGACCTGCTGGAGCGGCTCGATACCCCGCGGATGATCGCGCTCAATGGCCGCAAGGCACAGCTTTCGTTTGAGCGATTTCTTGCTGCAACCGTACGCGCGCGTTGGCCGGACCTGGCAGTTGTGGTGCTGCCATCCAGCAGCCCTGCACATGCTGCGCTGCGGGTTGTGGACAAACAGCGTAGATGGTCGCGTATGCTGGAAGCTCTAGATACAGCCGGCAAGGAGTCCCGCTCGATGGCAAAGAAGAAGATCGCCGCCACCAAACCCAAGGCAGCGGCCCGCAAGGCAGTAAAGAAGACAGTGAAGAAGGCGGCCGCGAAGCCCGCGCGCAAACCCGCCACCAAGAAGTCCGCGCGCGCGCCAACCGCTGCGAAAAAGCGGGTGAAGCCAGCGGCCAAGAAGTCGACCGGTAAAGGCGCCGCCGGCGCGGCCAAGCCATCGGCCCGCAAGGCAGCTAAGAAACCCAGCGCCGCCAAACCGCGCGTCGCCCCAGCCGCCCGGCCACGCAAGGTGGCCAAGAAGGCCGCAATCAAGAAGGCATCGGCAGCGCGTCCCGCTCAGTCGAAAGCGCCGTCTGTCGCGCGCAAGGCAGCAGCCAAACCAGCGGCCAAACGCAGCGCGCAATCCAAAGTCGGCAAGACGGTCAAGAAGGCGTCGCGCAAGACCCGCACAGCAGCAGCCGTAGCGCCGAGCAAGCCAGCGAAGCCGAAGCCGAAGCCGGCTCGGCGCGTCGCGCGCGCGCAGCCTGCCGCAAACCCGGTCCCGGTCGTCGCGGCACCAAAGACATCGACACCCGCGAAGCCCAAGCGAATCAGCGCGGCACCGGTGCCGCCAACGCCGAAGCGGGGTGAACCCAAGCCGCGTGCAGTGACGCCAAATCCAAATGAGAAAGTGCGGCTATACAAGCAGCCACTGCACAAACCGGAGCCGTGGCATTTTGGCGGTCGTTTGCCGCACGAGCACGCGTACTCTGGAGTGAAGGCGCAGCCGGATGCTGAGCGGCTCGCGGGGAAGTCACGCAAGGTGCATTGACGCGCGAGCAGCGCCGGGTCATCGCTCAAAGCCAGCAGAAGCTGAATGCACGCTGAAGTGCCCGAGCCCATGTTGGGTACTCAGATCAGGCCTCGGTTGTTAGACTCGCGCGCCTATGAAAAACATGCATCGGCAAATCACGCTCTCATTGGTGGGTTTCGCACTCCTGTTGCCACAGGCACAGGCGCAAACCGGCACGACCAAATACATCTCCGACGAAATCTCGATCTCAATCCGTGAGGCGCCGCGCAATGACGCGGGCCTGATCGGCATCATCAAGAGTGGCGCGCGCGTCAGCTTGCTCGAGACACTGGGGCCGGAGAGTTTCGCCAAGATACGCACCGAGGACGGGCGCGTGGGCTGGATGACCGCACGCTTTCTAACTGACGAGCCCGCTGCCATCACCCGGCTCGCCGAAGTGCGGCGTGAACTCAGCACCGCCGAGAAAAAAATCAGCAACCTGGAAAGCGAGCTCACCTCGGCGCGCGCGCAACTCGACAAGGTGCGCCCCGCGTTCGAGCTGTCGCAGGAAAACGACCGGCTCAAGGCAGAAGCGAGCGCGCAGGATCGGGCCATGAGTGAGCTGCAGCTGCGATATGACGCTGCCCGACAGCAGCGCAAGACGTTGCTGACGGGCGCCGGATTGATCGGCGGCGGCGTCCTGGTGGGTCTGCTATTGCCGTCCTTGCTCAGCGGCCGCAGGCGCCGCTACAGCGAACTCTAAGCGCCGATTAAACTGGCTGGCGGGTGCGCGTACATTGAAGGAGTGCGTAGATGACCGGTCAGCACAGCGGCAAATTCTTTCGCTACTACCTGCGCGTACGCTACGGCGAATGCGACGCGCAGAAGGTGGTGTTCAACGCTCGATACGGTGAGTACGCTGATCTGGCCACCACCGAGTTTCTGCGCGTGCTTGGCTGGTTTCAGGCGTTTCTGGATGGGCCGCTGGATTACCAGTTGGTCAAGCAGACCATCGAGTGGCGCGCTCCGGCGCGCTTTGATCAGGTGCTAGAACTGTCGGTGCGCGCGCGGGCTGTCGGCACAACCTCGTTCACGCTGAGCACCGAGTTCCGACTGGCGGGCGCAGCGGCGATCATCGCTACCATCGAAACGATATATGTCGTCGTCGACGCCAAGGCATTGAGCAAGGCGCCGGTGCCGGCCGCTTTGCGCGAAGCATTATTGGCAGGTGCTGATGCCAGCATCGATCACGCCGGACATGGCGAGGCGCAAGCTTGAAGCGTGTGGGGCTAGGTGTGTTGGTGCTGGTGCTACTGGGCGCCGCACTGGCCTGGATGGTTGAGGCACGCAAGGCCACCGAGGGGCTACGGATGTATGCGCAGCACGCTGCGCCAGCGGTGCAGGATGGAGGCGGCCTGCGCGCCACGTGGCTGGGCGTTACCGCGGTGCTGATCGACGATGGCGAGCATGCGATCTTCATCGACCCCTTCTTCTCGCGCCCGGAAGGGTTGTTGGGCCTGGCCACCAACCGGCCGCTGATGCCTGACGAAGCGCGGATTGCGGCCGCCCTGAAGCATGCGGGCATCCACAAGCTTGATGCCGTGCTGGTGTCGCATTCCCATTACGATCATGCGATGGACGCCGGGGTAGTCGCGCGACTGACCGGGGCGCAGCTGATCGGCTCGGAGAGTACCGCCAACATCGGCCGCGGTGCAGGTTTGCCCGAACAGCAGCTGCACGTGATGCAGCGGGCCGTACCGTTGCAGATCGGCAGCTACACCGTGCGCTATGTCGAAAGCCGGCATGCGGGCGCCACGGGCGGTCGACCGACGGGCGACATCACCGCGCCGCTGCAGCCGCCCGCCCGCTACCTGGATTACAAGCTGGGCGGTGCCTGGTCGATCCTGATCGAGCATCCGCTGGGGCGCGTGCTCCATCACGGCAGTGCGGGTTACGTCGAAGGCGCGCTGGCGCCCTATCAGGCGGATGTGGTGCTGCTGGGTGTCGCGCTGATCGATGACCTGCCGGGCTATCTGCGACAGGTGGTGGATGCGGTCGGCGCGCGCCGTGTGATGCCCACGCACTGGGATGATTTCACCCGCAAGCTGGAGCGCCCGCTGCGGCCGTTCCCGTTGACGGTGGACCTGCCGGCATTCTTCAACTACATGGCGCAGGGCCGCCCCGACATCCAGGTGCAGACGTTTACTGTGGGACAGCCGGCCCTGCTGTTTCCGGCTACAGCAACCGGCGCCCGTTAGGGCGCCGGTCCTTCCAGGATCTTCGCAACCATCTCCTGGGCAATCGGGTGATAGCCGGCACGCGCCTCGGCGAAGATATCGCGCGCAAAGGCGCGGCCATCCTCGGTTCGGGCCAATTCCTGATAGATCGGCCGGATCAGCAACATGCGGCCGATGCGCCGCAGATAGCCGTCGATCGCGGGATATACCGGCGAGTAGTCATTGGCCAAGGCCGCGCGATACCAGCGTGACGCAATCACCGGGTTCTGGGTGCGCGTCAGGCTGAAGCGGTCGTCGAGGTCCAGCAGCTTCTGCTGGTCAATGCCGGTCGGCATCTTGTCAAAGAAATACTGCCACTGCCGCGTGTTCCACGACCCGGTATCGAGCTGCGCCACCGAAATGTTTCCGGCAAGCCAGCCTTCCCGCTGTGCATCGACACGGGCGAACGCATCCGAGACCGGCCACACCGTATCGTCCGGCATGGTCGGCGAGTAGATCCATTCATTGACCTTCTGCTGGCTGACGATGCCCGGGTGCTTGGCCAGCAGTTCGTGGCTCAGGTAGTCCAGGAACGCCTGGGTGCGTACTGCCTGAAATGCATGGCTGTCGAACCATTGGCGAATGAACGCGTCGAAGGTTTCGCGACCGAACTTGGCCTCCAGATAAGCCAGGAACAATGCACCGCGCTCGTACGGCACATTGGTGACGTTCTCGTCCGGATCGCGCCCTGCGAGGCGCGGTGCCAGCGTCTTGTCACTGGCGCGCTCGGTGGCCTCCAGGGTGCGCTTGAGATCATTGGCGCCGAGCGCGCGTTCCTGCGCGCCCTGATCCTTGCCGTACACCTCCTCCATGATTCGATAGGTGAGGTGATTGGTGAAGCCTTCGTTCAGCCAGAAGTCGTCCCAGACCGCATTGGTCACGAGGTTGCCGGACCAGGAATGCGCCAGTTCGTGGGCAACCAGCGACACCAGCGACTTGTCGCCGGCAATCACGGTAGGCGTGGCAAACGTCAGCCTTGGATTCTCCATGCCCCCATAGGGGAAGCTGGGCGGCAGGATCAGCAGGTCGTAGCGGCCCCACCGATACGGCCCGAACAGCTCCTCGGTGCGCACCAGCATCTGCTCGGTGTCCTCAAACTCCTTCGCTGCTGCCTTGATGACCGAGCGTTCTGCATAAACACCGGTGCGCGGGCCGATGGCGCGAAACTCCAGGTCGCCCACTGCCAGTGCGATCAGGTACGAAGGAATCGCTTGCGGCATATGGAACCGATAGTCGCCGTCGCGGCGGGCATTCGCTTCGTTCTCGGCGCTCATGACCGCCAGCAGCGCCTTGGGCGTGCGCACGCGCGCCTCATAGGGTGCGCGCACCATCGGTGTGTCCTGCAGCGGAATCCAGCTGCGAGCGTGAATGGCCTGAGACTGCGTGAACAGGAACGGATGCTTCTTGTCCGCAGTCTGCGCCGGGGTCAGCCATTGCAGGCCGGAGGCATCGGGATGCGTGGCGTAGCGGATACGCACTCGATCGGCGTTGGCTGGCATCGCGATCGCTAGGGCGCTGCCCAGGATCTTGTCGCGCGGCGCCAGGCGCCAGCGCGTCTCGGTGTACCGCCCGTCACGACCCGCCGCCTCGACCGAGAGGATGTCGAGGTCGCGCGTGTCCAGCACCAGCGTGGGTGCGGTGGGGTCTACCCGCTTGAGCATCAGCTCGGCAGTTCCATCGATGACGCGCCGGGCAAAATCGACCCGAAGATCAAGCTTCAGATTCTCGGTACGGAACAGGCTTGGATCAGCATAGGAGTGCGGATCACGCGTGACCGGCGGCGATATGCTCGGCGGCAGCAGGCTGCAGGCGCTGAGCGCCAGGATCGGCAAAAGCAGGGATATACGGAGCATGGCGAGCGTCGGCTGTTGGCTATCGTGAAGCGCCCGATATTACCTAAGCCGCGCCGGGTGTTCCTGAGCGGTTTCCCAACCCAGGACCCTTGGCAGGCGCCTGCGATCCGCGGCCGCTCGTGCTGTAATGGCGCGGTGCCCGGAGTGAGACCTGCCATGTATTCGACCCGCCGCGCCGCCGCTTGGACTGCGCTAAGCCTGTTGCTGGGCGCCTGTAACGGAGTCACGACGATGACGGACCCACAGCCTGT
>JBFJKG010000105.1:0-6840 GCA_041635075.1 Solimonas sp. | reverse complement strand
CGGCGCGCCGATCAGGCTTCCTTGGCCCATTGTTCCAGCATCTTCTCCAAGTAATGGATGTGATGCCCGCCTTCACGGAAGACCTCGTCCGACATGATCCGGCGTTGCAGGTCGATGTTGCTGTGTATGCCTTCGATCACCATTTCGGCCAGCGCCTGGCGCATGCGCGCGATCGCGGTCTTGCGATCCGAGCCATAGGCGATCAGTTTGCCGATCATCGAGTCGTAATGCGGCGGAACCTTGTAGCCCGCATAGCAATGCGAGTCGAGGCGGATGCCGGGGCCGCCGGGTGCGTGATATTTCTTCAGTTCGCCGGGGGAGGGCGCGAAGGTACGTGGATGCTCGGCATTGATGCGGCATTCGATGGCATGACCGCGCAAGCGGATGTTGGCCTGCTTCTTCTTCAACGGCTTGCCATCCGCAATCCGGATCATCTCCTTGATCAGGTCGACGCCGGTGACCATCTCGGTCACCGGGTGCTCAACCTGGATACGGGTGTTCATCTCGATGAAATAGAACTCGCCGTTCTCGTACAGGAACTCGAAGGTGCCGGCCCCGCGATAGCCGATCCGCTGGCACGCGGTGACGCACAGCCCGCCTATCCGTTCGCGCTGCTCCGGAGTGATGCCAAAAGCCGGACATTCTTCAACGACCTTCTGGTTGCGGCGCTGCATGGAGCAGTCGCGCTCGCCGAGGTGTATGGCGTGGCCTTGTCCGTCGGACAGCACCTGAAACTCGATATGTCGCGGCGTTTCCAGGTACTTCTCGAGAAATACCGATTCGTCCTTGAATGCGTTCAGTGCCTCGGTACGGGCAACCTGAATCTTCGACAGCAATTGCTCCGGGTCGCGAACCACCTGCATGCCACGACCGCCGCCACCTGAGGCAGCCTTGATCAACACCGGGTAGCCGACCGCGTTGGCGATCTCGATGCAGGCCGCGTCGTCGTCGGGCAGCACGCCGTCGGAGCCGGGCACGCAGGGTACGCCGGCGGCGATCATTTCGGCCTTGGCGTTGGTCTTGGATCCCATCAGGCGGATGGTTTCCGGCCGCGGGCCGATGAAGATGAAGCCGGACTTCTCCACCGATTCGGCAAAGTCGGCGTTCTCGGAGAGAAAGCCGTAGCCTGGGTGGATGGCGTCGGTTTGCGTTACCTCGGCAGCCGCGATGATGGCCGCCATGTTGAGATAGCTACGCCCCGCTTGCGGTGGGCCGATGCAGACGGCTTCGTCGGCAAGGGCGACATGCTTCTGTTCGCGGTCTGCGGTGGAGTACACCGCAACCGTCTTGATGCCCAGTTCGCGGCAGCAGCGCAGGATGCGCAGCGCAATCTCACCGCGATTGGCAATCAGGATTTTCTTGATTTCTTTCATGGGATGCTAGGGCGCCGAGGTCGCTGGAGTAGCCTCTTGGGGTCCGCGGGCGCGGGATCGTCGCGCTGCGGCCCCGAGCTGCGGCATCGTTACTCGATGATGAACAGCGGCTGGTCAAATTCGACCGGCTTTTCGCTCTCGGCGACGATCTCTGCAATCACGCCGGCCTTGTCGGATTCGATCTGATTCAGCATCTTCATGGCTTCGATGATGCAGAGCACTTGTCCGGCCTTGACGGTCTGCCCAACCTCGACGAACGGCTTGGCCCCAGGCGAGGGTGAGCGGTAGAACGTGCCCACCATCGGTGCGCGAACCACATGCCGGTTATCGGCCTTTGGCTTCTCGGCAGGGGTCGCTGGCGCTGCTGGTGCCGCTGCCGGGGCTGGCGCGGCTGCCACAGGTGCCGCTGACGGAGGCGGCAGATACTGCACCTGAGCGGCGGTGTTCTGCCGGCTGATGCGGACCGATTCCTCACCTTCACGCACTTCCAGTTCGGAAATGCCGGATTGTTCAACCAGATCGATCAGTGTCTTGATCTTGCGCAGATCCATTGCATCCCTCCCGGGGATCGTTGGGCAGTGTCGGTTACGGCGCCTTGAGGCGGGCGTCGGCGGCTTGCAGCGCCAGGCGATAGCCCAGTGCGCCGCAACCGACGATGACCCCGGTGGCGATGTCGGAAAAATAGGAATGCTGGCGAAACGCTTCCCGTGCGTGCACATTCGACAGGTGCACTTCGATGAACGGGATGGCTACCCCCAGCAGCGCGTCGCGTAGTGCAACGCTGGTATGCGTATAGGCGCCGGGGTTGAGCAGTATGAATTCGACCTGCTCGTCGCGTGCCTGCTGCACGCGATCGACCAGGGCGCCTTCATGGTTGCTTTGAAAGTGGCTGAGGCGATGACCCAGTGCGGCGGCGGCTGTTTCAAGGTCGCGCTGTATGTCCGCCAGCGTCTGGCGCCCGTAGACCTCGGGTTCGCGGGTCCCCAGCAGGTTCAGATTGGGACCATTCAGCAGCAGCAGGTGACTCAAGTGCGGATACTCGCAGCAGGCAGACCCGGATTCTGCCCCACGGGCGCTTGAAAACACAAGATGCGTGCAGTTCGACGCATGATCGAAGCGAATGACAGCAAGTTGTGCCGGGTCCGGTGCCCCGGCCCGCGCGTGCTACGGCGTGCCCAGATGCCGCTCCAGCAGCGCATGCAGATCCGCGCGCTGCATGCCGCCCAATTGGACCGCCTGGATCAGGCCATTGGGGTCGACCAGCACCGAGTACGGTAGCGCGCCCTTGTTGTTGCCAAGCTGCTGCATTGCCGAGTCGGCGGCCATGAAGTCTGCCATGACCGGATAGTTGATGCGAAACCTGACGACCATCGGCTTGATCGCGGCAGCCTCGTCCAGCGCAGGTCCCAGTATTTGCAGCCCGCGTCCAGCATAGAGGCTTTGTGCTTCCACCAGATGCGGCAACTCGTCCATGCACGGTGCGCACCATGATGCCCAGAAGTTCAGCAGCACCCAGCGGCCCCGGAATTGACTCAGTGACACCGCTGTTCCGTCCAGGCTGCTGAACGTCAGTTCAGGTGCGGCCTGTCCCAGCAGCTCCGAGCCGCCATCGAGTGTGCGATAGGCCACAAAGCCGCCGGTCGCGGCGGCAACGGCGATGATCAGGATCAGCAGAGTCTGGCGCATGGGGTGTCAGGGAATGCGGTGTGGCGGTGCGTGGAGCGATACCGCAGGGGTCGGTGCTATCGACCGCCTGCAAACCGGCGAGTTCGCCGCTGCGTCGGGGCAGTATTGTGCACGGTGGGGTCGATGCCGGGAAAGTTCTCAGGAGAAGCCAGCGCCTGACTCTTACGATGCGGGCACAGCCATCGACGTCTGCCCGCATGAACGAGCCTCAGCCCGCCACCGTTTGGAGCACACCGCTGCCGCAGCGTGACCAGCTGCGTGCGGCCATTTCCGCACATTGGCTGGCTGACGAAGCGCAGCTGCTGACGCGGCTGCTGGCCGTTGCGCAGGTCCCGGACGAGCGCGCGGAGGAAATCGTGGTCCGCGCCGCGGACTGGGTCACGCGCGTTCGTGAGCTGCGGGAGCAGCAGTCGCCGCTGGATGCCTTCATGCAGCAGTACGATCTGTCGTCCGAAGAGGGCGTGCTGCTCATGTGTCTGGCCGAGGCCCTGCTGCGGATTCCAGATGATGAAACGGCGGAGAAGCTGATCGCCGACAAGCTTGCGCACGCTGATTGGGAAGCGCATCTCGGCGAGAGCGATTCGTTGTTCGTCAACGCTTCGACCTGGGGGCTGATGCTGACCGGGCGCATCGTCAAGCTGGCACCGGCGACGACCGGCAATCTGCGCGCTGCCATCAACCGCATGATCGGCAAATCGACTGAACCGGTCATTCGTCTGGCGATTCGCCAGGCGATGCGTCTGATGGGCTCTCAGTTTGTGATGGGAAGCACGATCAAGGACGCTCTGCGCACGGCCCGCAATCGTGAGCATCGCGCCTATCTGCACTCCTACGACATGCTCGGCGAGGCGGCGCTGACGTCGGCGGATGCCGATCGCTACTGGCAGTCTTACCACAGCGCGATCACCGAGATCGGCGCCAAGTCCGGCGTGGCGCATGAAAGCACCTCGTCCGCGCGCCCCGGTATCTCGGTCAAGCTGTCGGCCTTGCATCCGCGCTACGAGTACGCACAGCGTGGGCGGGTACTGGCGGAGCTGACGCCGAAACTGCTGCAGCTGGTACTGCACGCCAGACAGCACAACATCGGGCTGACGCTGGATGCCGAGGAGGCCGATCGACTGGACCTGTCGCTGGACTTGTTCGAGCGCGTATACCTCGACCCCGGGCTCGGACCCTGGGATGGCTTTGGTCTTGCGGTTCAGGCGTTCCAGAAGCGCGGCCTGTTTGTGATCGAGTGGCTGGAATCGCTGGCGCGGCATGCCGGGCGTCGTATTCCGGTGCGGCTGGTCAAGGGCGCCTACTGGGACACCGAGGTCAAGCGGGCCCAGGAGCAGGGGTTGGCGGGCTACCCGGTCTTTACCCGCAAAGTGGCGACCGATGTCGCCTATCTGGCTTGTGCCCGCCATCTGCTGGCGGCACGCGATTGTTTCTACCCGATGCTCGCGACGCATAACGCGCACACCGTGGCCGCCGTATGCGCCTATGCGGGCAACGACAGCGGCTACGAGTTCCAACGTCTGCATGGCATGGGCGAAGCGCTGTACGAGGTGGTACGCGAGGACGTACCGGTGCCGTGTCGGGTTTATGCCCCGGTGGGATCGCATCAGGATCTGTTGCCGTATCTGGTACGGCGGTTGCTCGAGAACGGGGCCAATACCTCGTTTGTGAATCGCATCTTCGATGAGCAGGTGCCCGCGCAGCAGCTGGTTGCGGACCCGCTGGCTACGCTGCGCGAGCTGACGGTGAAGTCCAACCCGCACCTGCCGCTGCCGCTGGATCTGTATGGCGCCCAGCGTCGCAATTCGCAAGGATTCAACCTGGCTGATGAGCGCATGCAGCGGCAGCTGGCCCAGGCATTGACGGAAGCGCGTTCGACAGGCTGCGATCGCGCGCGACTGTCATCGGCACTGCACGAGTCATTGCAGGCCCAGCCGGGAGGCGAGGGTAGCGATGTTCGCAACCCGGCAGACGGCAGCCGTATCGCGCAAATCCGGTCGCTGGCGCCTGCCATGGCCGCAGACGTGGTCGCCGTCGCTCGTGGCGCGCAGGCGGCCTGGAACGCGCTGCCGGTGGAAAGCCGCGCACAAAGTCTGGAGCGCGCGGCCGATCGGCTGGAGTCGCGGCGCGTGGAGTTCTTCGACCTGCTGGTGCGTGAGGCCGGCAAGACCTTGCCCGATGCCGTGGCCGAGGTGCGCGAGGCCGCCGATTTTCTGCGCTACTACGCAGGGCAGGCGCGCCTGCTGACAGCGACTCCGCTGGTGTTGCCAGGCCCCACCGGCGAGCACAACGAGTTGCAGTTGCACGGCAAGGGGGTGTTCGTCTGCATATCGCCCTGGAACTTTCCGCTGGCAATCTTTGTTGGCCAGATTGCGGCGGCCTTGGCGACGGGCAACACGGTGGTCGCCAAACCCGCTGAGCAGACGCCGCTGATTGCCTTGCGCATGACGGCGCTGCTGCACGAGGCCGGCGTGCCGCGCAGCGTGCTGCAGTGTGTGCTGGGTGCCGGCGAGGTCGGAGCCGCGCTGGTCGCCGTGCCAGACATTGCAGGCGTCGTGTTTACGGGCTCTGTCGAGGTGGCGCAGCGCATCAATCGCAGCCTGGCCGCGCGCGACGGCGCGCTGGCGACCTTGATCGCCGAAACCGGCGGACAGAACGCCATGATCGTCGACTCTTCGGCGCTGCCAGAACAGGTGGTCAAGGATGTGATGCACAGCGCGTTCTATTCCGCTGGCCAGCGCTGTTCGGCTCTGCGCGTGCTGTACCTGCAGGACGACATCGCAGACAAGACACTCGAACTGCTGCGCGGCGCCATGCGCGAGCTGGTCATCGGCGATCCGGCCCTGCTGTCCACCGATGTGGGCCCCGTCATCGATGCCGCCGCGCGCAGCCGCTTGCAGGCGCATGCGCAGTCGTTTGCGGACCGTGGCCGGCTGCTTGAACAGCTGCCGCTGCCAGCAGCCTGCGAGCGCGGCTACTACTTTGCGCCCTGTGCCGTGGAGATCGAAGGCATCGAGTCGCTGGACGGCGAGTACTTCGGACCGATGCTGCACGTAGCCCGCTACGCAGCATCGGAACTGGAAGCCGTGGTGGCGGCGATCAATCGCAGCGGTTACGGACTGACGCTGGGCATCCACACGCGCATCGAATCCACGTGGCGGCGGGTGCAGTCACTGGCGCGGGTCGGCAACTGCTATGTCAATCGCGGCATGACCGGCGCCGTGGTCGGTACCCAGCCGTTCGGAGGGGAAGGTCTTTCCGGCACCGGGCCCAAGGCGGGCGGGCCGCACTATCTGCTGCGTTTCGTCATTGAGCGCACGTTGACCGTCAACACCGCGGCGGTGGGTGGCAATGCGCGCCTGCTGGCTGCGAGCGGCTAGGCGCGGGGTGCAGCAATCGGCGAAACTGCAGTTTCATTCGCTCGCGGACACGCACCCAGCATGCGCGGTGTTGCCTATGCGGTACTGAGTTATGCGCTGGCGCTGCTGACTGCGCTCGCGTTCGCACTGTTTGTCATGCTGCTACCGCGGGGCTTGGCCAGTCTGAACCCCGTGGCGGCGCTGGCCGTGGATGGCCTGCTGGTGGTGTTGCTGGGCCTGCAGCACAGCCTGATGGCGCGCCCCACGTTCAAGCGCCTGTTGGTGCAGTACCTGCCTGAGGCGCTGGAGCGGAGCACTTACCTGCTGGCAACCGTGGCGGTGTTCTGGCTGCTGATGGCCGGCTGGCGCTTCTGGCCGCTGACCCTATGGTCGGTCGAGGGGCAGGGGGCAGTCGTGATGCGCGG